>JANOAW010000633.1:0-3075 GCA_031411355.1 Hyphomicrobiaceae bacterium
CGCCCGTCGCACCGCCGAGGCTGATGCCAAGCGCAAAGCCGACGAGGACGCCCGTCGCACCGCCGAGGCCGATGCCAAGCGCAAGGCCGACGAGGACGCCCGCCGTACCGCCGAGGCCGATGCCAAGCGCAAAGCCGACGAGGACGCCCGTCGCACCGCCGAGGCCGATGCCAAGCGCAAAGCCGAGGCCGATGCGGTGGCGGTCGAAACCGCCGCCCGGGCAGCTGACGGCCAACGTCTGATCGCGCGCGGCCGCCAATTCATGACCGGCGGCGATGTGGCCTCGGCCAGGCTGCTGTTCGAGCGCGCCGCCGAGGCTGGCAATGCCGAAGCGGCCCGCGATCTCGCGGGTACGTTCGATGCCGCGCAATTGACACGGCGTGGTTTGCCGGCTGGCGATGCGAACGACGCGCTGAGAGACGCGTGGTCCCGCAAGGCGGCCGAGTTGCAAGCTGTTCTCGACCGCGCCAATGCGCAACGGGCCCAATCTGACACGCAGCGGATCGCAGCGGCGACTGATGCGCGCCGGACGGCAGACGAAGAACGGGCGCGGGCCGTGGCCGAGGCTCAGGCAGCGCTGCGTCCCGGTGGCTCCCAAGCACCCCAACCCAGCTCGGTCGCGGCGCCGATTCAACCGGTCCAAAATCCGACTTCACAAATCATCGCGCCGCCGGCACAACCGGTCACCATTGCGCCACCCGCTGTCGCAGCACCCGTGGCGCCCCCCACCACGATCGCACCGCCGCGGCCAACGAGCCCGTGGCCGAGTATTTTGGCCGGCGTCGTCGTACCAGACTCGAGCGATGCCGACGCCCTCCGGTATCTTGCACGCGGACGGCAGCAACGGATCGACGGTGATTTCAACGCCGCGCGGTTGTTTTTCGAACGTGCGGCGGACGCCAAGAGTGCCACGGCCGCGATCGAGGCAGCACTCACATTCGATCCCGACATGTTGAGAAACCCAGCCTACAACACGGCGTCCGCCACCCCCGACAAGGCTCAGGCCCGCACCTGGTACGAGCGCGCGGCAGCCCTCGGCGCCACCGGTTTAGCGCCGCGTCTGCAGGCACTCGCCGGCCCATGATCAGGTCGGCGCCTCGACGACGCGCCAACAGCGACGATAAGCCAAAGCACAGTGACCAGACTGCCATCACAAGGACGGAGACCCATGAAACTCTCTCGCATTCGCAGCGCCTTTGCGCTCTGCCTCGCCGCAGCGTCGACACTGTGGGTCGGCGATGTCTCGGCCCAGCCGGTGGCACAAGATTTGTTGCGCCAACAGTTGAACGCCAATCTCGTCTCGGTCATCACGGGTTCGCCGTCGGGAACCTACATCTTGTTCGCACACGACATGTCGTCGGTGCTCGACAAGCCGGCCGGCGGCCTGCGCGTGCTGCCGATGCTCGGCAAAGGCAGCGTTCAAAATGTCAAGGACATCCTGCACATGCGCGGTGTCGACATGGGCATCGTGCAATCGGACGTGATGCGCTATTTCCGCGACAGCGGTGAACTCGGCCGCGATATCAATCGCCGGCTCGTCTACATCACCAAGCTCTATAACGAAGAGTTCCACATCGTCGCCAACAAGGACATCAAGGACATCAAGGATCTCGCCGGCAAAAAGGTCAATTTCGATTCAGCCGGTTCGGGAACACAGTTCTCCGCGCGCATCATCTTCGGCTTGCTCAATCTCAAGGTCGAAGAAGTGAACATGCCCCAGAACGATGGCCTGGAGCAGGTCAAGACGGGCCAGATCGCGGCCACCTTGTTCGTGGCCGGGCGCCCGGCGACGGCAGTCGCTCGCCTGACCAAGGACGGTGGCTACAAACTGCTCGCCGTGCCCTACACGCGTGAACTCGAGAGCGACTATCTGCCGGCACAATTCAACAGCGCAGATTATCCGAACCTGGTCGACGCCGGTCAGCGCGTCGAGACCATCGCCGTCGGCGCCGTGCTCGCCTCGTTCAACTGGGATCGCGCCAACGAGCGCTATCGCAAGACGGCGGCCTTTACCGAGGCGCTGTTCGCCAATCTCGCCAACTTCCAGAAAGCGCCGCGCCATCCGAAGTGGAAAGAAGTCAACTTCGCCAGCCCATTGCCCGGCTGGAACCGTTTCCCGGCCGCTCAAGAGTGGCTCGACGCCAACAAGCGTGGCACGGGCGAGGAATAACTATAAGGATGCTCGGCAGCATACGTGAGCCGAAAGCCGACCGGCTGGTCCTTCGCGGTATCCGGAATTTGGGCAGTGCCTTTCGCACTGGCCAAATATCCGGGGCCTTGATCTGTTAAAGTTCAGGCACGAATGTGCATCTCTCCTTCGCGCGTGCGGTTATTGTTCGGAGTAACTAACAGCGGCGCGGGATCGACCGACTTCACACGATGCGGGCATATCGATCCTTCGCCCGCTCGCGCGCCTTGGCCGCCTCAGTGGCGCGATCCTTCGGTCGGCTCGAGGTCTGCAACGCCGCGAGCAGCGCGCTGGCTGCGTCCGACACGTCCGCGACAGCGCGATCGAAGGCGGCCGTGTTGGCAGCCGACGGTGCTGTGAAGCCGGAAATCTTGCGCACGAACTGCAACGCCGCCGCTTGAATTTCCTCATCCGTCGCGGGCGGATCGAAGTTGAACAGCGGGCGAATGTTTCGACACATGGCTGTCCCTCCATGAGCAGCTCAATGTAGGGTATCCGCGCTGCCATTGCAGCACTTCTTATATTTCTTGCCAGAGCCGCACGGACAAGGTTCGTTACGGCCGACCTTGGTCGAGCGCACGGGCTGCTGCGGCGCCGCGTGCGGGTTTTGCCAATAGTCCGATATTGTCCGCAGCAAGTTCGGCAATTGCTCGAGGATTTGGCTGCGTCGCCGCTTGCCGATGGTCTCGCCACCGGGATCGCCAGGCGCAAGATCGAGTACCGTCCCGATGACATCGCCTAAACGCCGGTGTGCGAACATCGGCGCCCACATGACGTCGCGCAGTGCGATGCCCACTTCGAAACCTTCGGCCCAGGGTTCACCGGCCGCCTCACCGCTGACCGGCTCATCGATGAATAGCTCGTCGATGAACGGCACGATCGGTCCG
>JANOAW010000634.1:0-4449 GCA_031411355.1 Hyphomicrobiaceae bacterium
GGCGCTGGCGCCGGCGCGACGACACTACAACTGGCAGCCGGCTCGAGCAGCGTGACGGGCATCGTGCGCACAGCGAGCGGCGCGACGTTGCCCGACGGCACGTTCTCGACGACGAGCAACGTCAAAATCGCGGGGCTCAGCATCGACGGCAACAAAGCGGCCACCAGCGGCAACGTCGATGGATTTTACTGTGGCCCGAAACCCGGCACTGGCCAAGCCGATACCAATATCACGCTCGACGGCATCGATGTGGCCAACTGCTCGCGCTACGGCATCGATCCCCACGAGCGCACTGTCGGATTAAATATTCGCAACGTCACGGTCCACCACAACGATGTCGACGGCATCGTCGTCGATGCGTGTGCCGATGTTCGCATCGAGAACACGGTTGCTTCGGCCAACGGGCGGCATGGCATCAATATCGTCACGGGATCGCGCAACGTCACGGTCGTCGACAGCTGGGGCTTGAACAATGGCGGCTCGGGCCTGGTCGTGCAGACCGGTGATAACGAGGTTCGCGCCTTCACCCAGCACATCTCGATCGCGGGTGGCGCGTTCGACGGCAACGGCCGCTATGGCATCGAGGCACGGCAGGCCGACGAGATCGCCGTCGGCGGCGTCCACATCGGCGCCAACGTCATGGGCGGCATTCGGCTGGCCGGCGTCGCCCATGTCGGTCTCGACGGGGTCGTCTTCGTCGGCAACGGCGGCAATCCGGTGACTATCGACAGCGGTTATGTGCAGACGTTCGGCGACGCAGACGCTCTCAACGATCGCTGGATTCCGACGACCGACATCCGCCTCGACGGCGTCGCGCAATTCATCGCCGTCGTCGTGCCCGGCGCGCCTCTGTGGACCTACGCGATCACCGACGGTGACGATAGCGTTGTCGGCAGTGACGGCCGCGACGTGATCGCTGCGCAAAGTGGGAACGACTGGATCATGGCAGGAGCGGGCGACGACGTCGTCTACGGCAACGACGGCCGCGACATGCTCGATGGCGGTACGGGTCGCGATAGTCTCTATGGCGGCGCGGGCGATGATTGGCTGATCTATTCCGGCGCACCGGCCGGCGCGGTCGAGACCATGGATGGCGGCGCGGGCAACGATACAGCCGACTTCATGACCGCGGCCACCGGCGTGCGCATCGACCTCATGTCGGGCGGTATCGAGGTCAGCGCGGGTGGTGTCGCCATCGTCGATCTCGTGCGGGTCGAAAATGCGCGCGGCTCGGCGTTCGCAGACATGTTGATCGGAGACGGCTTCGCCAACACGTTCTCGGGTCTCGACGGGGCCGATGCGCTGTTTGGCAACGCCGGTGCCGATAGACTCGACGGCGGCGCGGGCGACGATCTGATCGTTGGTGGATTGAACAAGGACGTGCTGACGGGCGGCGCGGGGCGCGACGTCTTTCGCTTCGCCGTCGGCGACGGGGCCGACATCATCACCGATTTCACGCGCGGTGACGACGTCGTCGATCTGACCGGCGTGTCGTTCGCGACGCTCAGGTTCAAGCAGATCGGCGCCGACACGCAGATCAAGATCGGTACCGACACGATCCTGTTGCACGGCGTCGTCGTTGCGTCGCTGACGGCCGGCGATTTTCAGTTTCACTGATCGATCGGCGTCGCAGTATGGCGTTGTTGCAACCAGGAATCCGTCGCATCCAGCCCGGCGAAGTGATATTCGCGTCGACACGGCCACGCGCCTGAGCGTCGAGAGCACCCGCATGAGCATGGATCTGGAAGGCCTTCTCGTCGTCTCGATCGAGCAGGCGGTTGCGGCTCCTTATTGCGCGTCGCGGCTCGCCGATGCCGGCGCGCGCGTGCTCAAAGTGGAACGTCCGGAGGGCGATTTCGCCCGGCGTTACGATCAATACGTCAAGGGACAGTCGAGCTATTTCGTCTGGCTCAATCGCGGCAAGGAGAGCATCACGCTCGATTTGAAGTCGGCCGATGATCAGCGCGTGCTGGCTCGCATGCTCGCCAAGGCCGACGTGTTGATCCAGAACTTGGCGCCGGGCGCTTTGGAGCGGCTCGGATTCGCATCGGCGCGCCTGCGCGAGCAGCATCCGCGCCTGATCACGTGCGACATCTCGGGTTACGGCGAAGACGGTCCATATCGCGAGATGAAAGCCTACGACCTGCTGGTGCAGGCCGAGACCGGCCTGGCGTCCATCACGGGCAGTGCGGACGCGCCGGCGCGGGTGGGTGTTTCGGTGTGCGATATCGCAGCCGGCATGTACGCGCACACCGCGATCCTACAGGCACTTTACGGCCGGGAAAAATCCGGTCGGGGGCGCGGCATCAAAGTGTCGTTGTTCTCGGGCATGGCCGACTGGATGAATGTACCTTACCTGCAACGCCGCTATGGCGGCTTTTCGCAACCGCGCACGGGCGTCAATCACCCGACCCTTGCGCCGTACGGACGCTTCTCGTGTCGCGACGGC
Organism: Hyphomicrobiaceae bacterium; assembly: GCA_031411355.1. GTDB lineage: Bacteria > Pseudomonadota > Alphaproteobacteria > Rhizobiales > Hyphomicrobiaceae > JABFRJ01. Next base: position 2,450 of record JANOAW010000634.1, read on the forward strand.
GACATCCTGTTCTCGGTGCAGAATGAGCGCGAGTGGGTGCGTTTGTGCGAGGTGGTGTTGGGCGAACCGGCGCTCGCGACGCGTGCGGACTATAACAGCCCGAGCGAGCGGCTGAAGAATCGCGCGGCGCTCGACGCGCATATCGATGCGAATTTTGCCAAGCGTGCTCGCGGGGACGTGGCCAAGGCGCTGGACGATGCCGATATGGCGTTCGGTCTGATCAACGGTATCGATGGCTTGATCGAGCATCCGCAATTGAGGACCATCACCTACGCGACGCCCGAGGGCGAGGTGACGGTCATCGCGCCGGCGGCCGCAATCGCAGGCGACACGCCGAGCTACCGAGCGGTGCCTGGAATCGGGCAGCACTCGGCCGCGATCCGCAACGAATTCAGCTGACGCAAACGGGTGGTGATGCAAAGGGCTGGTAACGCCGACATGCGGACGCCTTGCCGTCGCGGGCGACGACGGTTAGTCAGCGGGTCTCATAGTCCAGGGTTTACCGATGTCCGATCCGCTCGCCGAACGTGGCCCATTCGATCTTACAGGCCGCGTCGCCCTGGTGACGGGCGCGACCCGCGGCATTGGTCGCGCCGTGGCACTCGCGCTCGCCAAAGCCGGCGCCCACGTCATCGCAACGGGACGCACGGCGGGTGCTCTCGAAGAACTGGATGACGAGATACTCGCCGTATCGGGCAAACGCGCAACCTTGCTGACGCTCAATCTCAAGCACGGCGAGAAGATCGATGGTCTTGGACCGGCCTTGCACACGCGGTTCGGCAAACTCGATATTCTGGTCGCCAATGCGGGTATTCTCGGCCCGCTGTCACCTCTCGGGCATATCACGACGGAGCAATTTCAAGATGTGATCGACATCAACCTGACGGCCAACTGGCGCCTGATCCGCACGCTCGATCCGCTGTTGAAACTCTCGGACGCCGGTCGCGCTGTATTCCTCACCAGTGGCGCAGCGCTGGCCAAGATGGCCTATTGGGGACCGTATGCGATTTCCAAAGCCGGCCTTGAAGCGCTGGTGAAGACCTATGCGCTGGAAGTCGCGAGCACGTCCGTGCGCGCGACCCTCGTCAATCCCGGCCCGATCCGCACACGCATGCGTGCGAAGGCGTTTCCCGGCGAAGACCCGATGTCGCTCGCCGCGCCGGACGATTTAGCGCCCGCCATTGTCGCGCGCTGCAGCCCGACATCGACCGAGAATGGGACAATCTTCGATTTCAAGACGCAAACGACCCGATAATGCTGCACGCGTCATGGACCGGCAGAAGGTGGGCATGCCACAAGGAGCGCCCGTCCCTCCGTCAGATCAGCTATCCCATGTCCCGCGTCAGTGCTCTCGCCTGTGTCGTCATGCTCGCTGCATCGGCAGGGCCGGCAGTGGCGACGGACGACGCCAGAGCGTACTCATGCCGCTTCACGGTCGGCGCGGCTCACGCCCATGCCGCGGGCCGTTTCAAGCCGACCAAAGCCGGTCCTGTGACGCTCGATATCGCCAACGTCGATCACGCCCGACAGGAGGCTGAACTCGTCAGCGGCGAGAGACGCTCGAGCCTGCGCATCATCCGCGCGGTCAATGCCGTGCATTTCCTCGATGCGGTCGGCGAGGGGTATCTGAATATCACCACGATCTATGACCGCGACGCCGGTTCGGTGACGTATCCTGCCGTGCATTCGCGCCATTTCGGCCTGCTCGGCCAGCCGATCGTGTCGCAATACCGCGGCTCGTGCATCGCCAAGGGATGATCACAACAGTCCTGGCAGCCACGTGGCGATACGCGGAAACACGATGATCAAGGCGACCAGCAACAGCGTGCACAGAATATATGGCAATGCGGCCAAAGACACGGTTTTCAGGGTCGTCCCTGGCGGCGCGATGCCGAGCATGACGAACAACAACAGGCCGAACGGCGGCGTGGTGAAGCCGATCTCGTAGGACAACAGCAGCAGCAAGCCGAACCAAATCATGTCGAAGCCGAACTGCTTGG
>JANOAW010000635.1:0-3602 GCA_031411355.1 Hyphomicrobiaceae bacterium
ATTTCCGCGCCTCGCGGAACGCCGCCGACAGTATGCGAGCACGTTGTCGGGCGGAGAGCGGCAGATGCTGGCCCTCGGACGCGCGCTGATGTCGAAGCCGAGGCTGCTGATGCTCGACGAACCCAGCCTCGGCCTCGCACCGTTGATCGTGCGCGAGATCTTCCGCATCGTCTCGTCATTGCGAGACACGGGCGTGTCGATCCTTCTCGTCGAGCAGAATGCGCGGGCGGCGCTCGAGACCGCCGATACCGGGCACGTGCTCGAGACAGGCGAGTTCGGATTGACTGGGCCTGCACGGCAATTGCTGCACGATCCGCGCGTGATCGCGACGTATCTCGGTAGTGGGTGAAACGCGTCATGAGTGCCGATCGACATCTACGGCATCCGATTGCGTCGGCGCGGCGGACGTTGCCGTACATGCTGGAGATGGCGGCGGATCGGTATGGCGACAAAGTGCTGTTCCGGTGTGGGGCGGATACGTGGCGTTATGACGAAACGCCGATCATCGCTGCCGCTATGGCCGGACGCCTGACTGGCGCCGGCATCGCGCGCGGAGATCGCGTGGCGATCCTGTCGAGTAATCGGCCGGACGTCATGCGCGTCCTGATCGGGTGTGGCTGGCTCGGCGCCGTCGCGGTGCCCATCAACGCAGCCTCGAAGGCACCGCAGATCCGCCACGTCTTGTGCAATTCCGGCGCACGATTGCTGATCGCGGACGGGGCATTGCTGCAATCGCTCGACAACGGCGCGTTCGCCGGATCTGCGCTGCGAAACATCTGGACGCTGGGCGAGACGACGAACAGTTCCGGCATCGACTGCGGACATGGATCGGATATCGCGACGGCGCGATTCAATGCCGGCGATGCCACCTCCGCCCTCCCGGCCGCCGCTATCGCTCCGACGGACACATTCGCGATCCTCTACACGTCGGGGACGACAGGCGCGGCCAAGGGTGTCGTGTGTCCGCACGCGCAATTTTATTGGTGGGCCGCCTATACCAGTGCATATCTGGAGATCACCGATCGAGACGTGCTGACGACGCCGCTGCCGCTGTTTCACACAAATGCAATCAATACGTTCTTTCAAGCGTTGACGACCGGCGCGTCGATAAACGTCCTGGCGCGCTTTTCTGTGTCGGATTTCTGGTCTGCGATGGCCCGCAGCGAGGCAACCGTGACGTATCTGCTCGGTGCCATGGTGCCGATGTTGCTGTCCCGCCCGCCGTCGGCGGACGAACGCGACCACAGGGTGCGGGTGGCGCTGGCTCCCGGCGTGCCGGAGCATGTGCATGCAGCCTTTCTGGCCCGCACCGGCATCGCCTTCGTCGACGGGTACGGCTCGACGGAAACAAATTTCGTCATCGGCGGCACAGCTGCGCAACGCATGCCGCATCGGATGGGACGAGCCGGTCTCGGCATCGACGTGCGGGTCGTGGACGAGGCCGGCATCGAAGTCGCGTGCGAGACGGCCGGCGAACTCACGCTGCGGGCGGACGATCCGCAGGCGTTTTCGGCCGGGTATTTCGCCGATCCGAGCGGAACAGCTGCGGCTTGGCGTGATGGATGGTTCCACACCGGCGACCGGGTCATCCATTACCCTGACGGCTCGTTGCGATTTGTCGATCGGATCAAAGACACGATCCGCCGACGCGGCGAAAACATCTCATCGTCCGAGGTCGAACAGGCGTTGTCGACACACCCCGCAGTCGCGGCTTGCGCGGTGTTTCCCGTGCCATCGCCGCTCGCCGAGGACGACGTCATGGCGGCCGTCGTATTGCGGGCGGGACACCTCGCCTCGCCGCTCGAACTGGCTGCATATTGCGCCACATCGCTGCCGCGGTTCGCCGTGCCGCGCTATATCGACATCGTCGACGATCTGCCGCGAACAGAGAACGGCAAGGTGCAGAAATTCGTCCTGCGCCAGCGCGGCGTGACGGGGACGACCTTCGATCGCGAGGCGTGACCAGGTCGGTTATAGTGGGTACGAAGCGCAACCCCGCTCTTCGCTCCACTTCCGTAGCGTTTTGACCGTGCGCGCAAGACCGGCGCGCCGAAGGCGTTCGAGGTGGATCTCGGAGGTCAGCGGCTGCAAGACCCCAAGCGCCGCTTCGGGATGGCTTTCAATCAGACGACAAACGATGGCGTCGGCGGTCGCGGCGCTGATGCCGTGGCGATCAAGTGTACGACGTGGAAAGTCGCGCAGATTCGACGTTACGATCGCAGTGGCTGCGGATTGGATCGCCGCGGCAAGCACGTGACGATCGTCGGGATCGGGAAGGCTCAGCGTCTCGACGATGACGGCATCGACTGTGACCGAGGTCCAATTCCTCGCCGCGCGCAATGTGCATGAGCGGGCCGCGTGCCAATGGGCATCGAGATCTGGCCGATTGCGCACCAGAGCCAGCGTCCATTCCTCACGCAAACGATCCGACCAGACGATGGTCGCCAAGCCCGCATGCGCGAACGCGAGAAATACGTCCGTCAACGTTTCGGAGTAGAGAATGTTGGCGTCGAGCACGAGGCGCGGCATCGGCTCAAGTCCCACGTGGCTTGGCGCGTGCGGTCGGCCGCGCGTTGGCTGGATCGTCGGGCCAGACGTGTTTGGGATAGCGGCCGCGCATCTCGGACTTCACGTCGCGCCATGAGCCGGCCCAGAAGCCGACGAGATCACGCGTGATCTGGATCGGGCGCTGTGCGGGCGACAACAACTCGAGGGTCAACGGCAGGCGTCCGCCCGCGACGGAGGGGTGGTGTTTCGAGCCGAACAGCTCTTGGACACGAATGGCGAGCGCGGGCGCGCCGGGGCCATCGTAGCGGATGGCGAAGCGGTTGCCTGTCGGCGCCTCGAAATGGGTTGGCGCTTCCGTTTCCAGACGCCGCTTCATGTCCCACGGCAACAGCTGATCGAGGGCTGCTGCGAGGTTGTCGGCACCGATGTCCGACAGCGCTGTCTTGCCGACCAGGAACGGGGCGAGCCAATCGACGACGGTGGCGGCAAGGGTCTCGTCTGTGAGATCCGGCCACGTATCGGGGGCGGTGGCACGCAGAAACGCGACGCGGTCGCGCCATTGCAATTGCGCCTTGGTCCAGGGCAGCCGAGCGATGCCGATGGATGCGATGCCACGTGCGAGGGCGTCGGCGGTTTCAGGACCAGTGGGGGCTGGGCGCGGCGCCGCATCGAGCACGATGGCGCCGACACGGGTCACGCGCCGTGCTTTCAGCCGCGCTTCGGCCGGTGCGAACGTGATCTCGTCGGCCGTCGTGGCGCGAGCGGCCGTGATGGCCAGAAATTCGACGTCGTTCATGCGGGCTGCCAGCAGAATACGGGTCGCGGCGGCACTGCCGGCGAGGTCAGCTGCGACGAGATAGGCCGCGCGGGCGAGGGGGTCTGTCGTATCCAGATTGGCGGCGCGACCGTTGGCCATGAGAAACTGGCCGGCGCCGCCGCGGGCCTTGGCGACACGATCGGGGTAGGCCAGGGCGAGCAGCGCTGCCGTCGTGAGGTCATTTGCGGTTTCGGTCCCGCCCGCCTCGTGCGCCCATCGATCCGCGAGTTGGCGCATATGCTGCGCGCGTTGTGATCGATCGCGACGGAACTCGGCA
>JANOAW010000636.1:0-4377 GCA_031411355.1 Hyphomicrobiaceae bacterium
GCCCCGTGCCACGCGAGGAGGTGGCCGACGTCATCCGGCGCACAGACGTTAAGCGGGTGGAGGACGGGCAGGCCGAAGCGGTACGAGTTAGCGCGGCTTGATGCGGGGCGTCACTTGTCCGTCGCTTTCACTTGCCCTTGAAGGCCGGTTTACGTTTGTCGACGAACGCGGCCATGCCCTCTTTCTGATCGTCCGTCGCGAACATGGAATGGAACACCCGGCGCTCGAAGCGGATGCCTTCAGTCAACGTCGTCTCGTAGGAGCGGTTGACGGTTTCCTTGGTCATCATAGTTGCGACCAACGACATGTCGGCGATCGTCGCTGCGATCTTCAAGGCTTCCTCGAGCATGCTCGCCGCCGGAAACACGCGGCTGACGAGACCACTGCGTTCGGCTTCGGCCGCATCCATCATGCGCCCGGTCAGGCACATGTCCATCGCCTTGGCCTTGCCGACAAAGCGGGTCAGTCGCTGGGTGCCGCCCGCGCCCGGCATGACGCCGAGCTTGATTTCGGGTTGGCCGAATTTCGCCGTGTCAGCTGCGATGATGATGTCACACATCATGGCGACTTCGCAGCCACCGCCGAGCGCAAAGCCCGCGACCGCGGCAAGTGTCGGCTTGCGGCATCGCGCGATGCGGTCCCAGGCACCGATGAAATCCTCTTTATACGCCTGCATATAAGATTTCGACTGCATCTCCTTGATGTCGGCGCCGGCCGCGAAGGCTTTGTCGGAACCGGTGAGCACGATGCAGCCGATGGCGTCGTCAGCCTCCCAAACATCCACCACCTGCGAAATTTCGCCGATCAGCGCGGCGTTCAGCGCGTTGAGAGCCTGAGGCCGGTGCAACCGAATGAGACCGACCTTGCCGTGGGTTTCGACGATGATGTTCTGATAGGCCATGGCGCGTTTCCTGGATCTCGGATGACTTGGATTTGATTTCATGGTCTCGCGGCGTCAGGGCAAAGCGCCTGCCACGCGTTTCAGGACATCGGCCATCGGTGTGCGCAACAAGCCGAAGCCGAACCCCCAGGCCGCGTTGACCAGCAACGCGAATATCCACACGGCCGGATTCCAGCCGGCGGCGAATTTCATGCCCTTGAGCGGAAACACAACGAGTAACGCGACCAACGACGTCAGCAAACCGCCGATGGCGATACAGGTGACCCAGTAGCCGAATGTCGACTGGAACGCTGGCAGCACCACGGCCGTCATGGCAATGCCCCAGATACCGCCCCAGAAAGCAGCATTCAAGACGGCCGGCACGCCCAAAGGCCCACCTCGTGTCATATCCCAGGCCGGTCGCGGCGTTTTGCCGGCGGCGGCGAAAATAGCCCACACGCCCTGGTGAAAGATCAGCACGGCGAAAAAGCCCGCCAGGAAAGACGCGAGCATTGCGGTGATCGACATTGGCTACCCCCGTTTCGCCGCCGCGCAACTCTCGGTGCGCCATTGCGCGACCATGTCCCGGAACGCGCTCGCAGTGCAAGTCCGATACATTGGCGCGGCCCTGCGCTTCGTCCGGCACACCCCGTTGCATGGACACCAGAGCCCTTGACCAGCTCGCCGCCGACGCCGATTGTCAATTGATCGACCGATTGGTCCCCACGGGAGACTTGCATGACGTCGCACCGGTACGAGACGAAACATAATAAAAAACGCAGATCCGGCGCCACCCGCCGCGAATTCGTGGTCGGGACAGCGGCCGTCGGCGGGAATTTCGCGCTCGGCTTCGATGCCCTTGCTCAGGCGCCGGCAGGCAAAGTTCTGGATGCGGCGACGGCCGCGGCAATGGGCACCGAAGTCAACGCGTGGGTTGTGGTGAAACCCGACGACACTTGCGTCGTCCGCATCGCGCGATCGGAAATGGGCCAGGGCACGCTGACGGGGCTCGCACAACTCGTCGCTGAAGAACTGCAATGCGATTGGAAAAAGGTCACGACAGAACAACCGACGCCCGGACAGAATCACGCGCGCAAACGCATCTGGGGTGAAATGGGCACCGGCGGCAGTCGCGGCATCCGAATCTCGCAAGATTACGTGCGGCGCGGAGGGGCTGCCGCACGCATCATGCTGATGCAGGCGGCGGCTGACACGCTGCAGGTGCCGGTCAGCGAACTGACCGTTGCCAATGGCATCATCACACACGCATCGACGAATCGGTCCGTCAGCTACGGCCAGGTCGCGACTGCGGCGGCCAAACTGACACCGCCCGCTCCGGCATCGATCACGCTCAAGGATCCGAAGACCTGGACCATCGCGGGCAAACCGCTGAAACGGCTGGATACTGCCGACAAACTGACGGGGGCAAAGAAATACGCCATCGACACGGTCGTGCCTGGCATGCTGCTGGCTGCGATCAAGGACGCGCCCGTGTTCGGATCAAAAATCGTGAGTTTCGACGAGGCGGCCGTGCTCAAGCGGCCCGGTGTGCGCAAGATCGTCAAGGTCGATGCGACGACGGTGGCTGTCGTCGCCGACACGTGGTGGCGCGCCAAGACCGCACTCGACATGCTGCCGATCGTCTATGAGCAAACCGCCAACGACACAGTGTCGAGCGCCGACATCGATGCCAAACTGAAGGCTGGCCTGACAGCTGGCGACGCTTATGCCGAAACCAACTTCGGCGATCTCGGCAAGGCGCTGGAGGGCGCGGCGAAACGGATCGACGCCGTCTATTCCACGCCGTTTCTGGCGCACGCGTGCATGGAGCCGATGAACTGCACCGCCCTCTACAGCCCCGCGACGGCGTCGACTGCGGGACCGAACGGGACCACGTTGCCCGGCACGGATGCACGCGCGGACTGTTGGGTTGCGACGCAGAACGGGGAGGCCTCACACGCAGCCCTGGCGGAGGCGACCGGCCTGCCGCTCGACCGGTGCGAGGTGTACAAGCGCGATCTCGGCGGTGGCTTTGGTCGGCGCGGCGGGACACAGGATTATGTGCGGCAGGCTGCGGCGATCGCCAAGCAGATGCCGGGCACGCCGATCAAGCTGATCTGGTCGCGGGAAGAGGATCAAGCGCACGACTTCTTCCGGCCGATCTCGCAATGTCGTCTGCAGGCCGGCCTCGATGACGCCGGCAACCTGACGGCGCTGCATATCCGTGTGTCCGGCCAATCGATCAACGCCTGGCTCAGTCCGTCGGCGATCAAGGATGGCAAGGATCGGCGTCAGTTGCAGGGCTTCTGGCAGGAGCCGGGCGACGCACAGATCGGCTACACCGTGCCGAACCTGTTGGTCGAATACGCCATGCGCAACACCCATGTTCCGGTTGGGCCGTGGCGCGGCGTGAATACCAATCAGAACGGCGTCTATCTCGAGTGTTTCATCGATGAAGCCGCGAAGGCTGCGGGCAAGGATCCGCTCGATTTCCGCCGTGCCTTGATGAGTCGCCACCCCAAACATCTCGCCGTTCTGAACGCTGCCGCGGAGACAGCCGGATGGGGGACGCCGTTGCCGAGCGGTCGTCACCGCGGCATCGCCCAGTTCATGGGCTACGGTAGTTATTCGGCCGCCGTGGCCGAGGTGTCAGTCGATGCGCGCGGCAAGGTCCGCGTACATCGGATGGTCTTGGCGCTGAACTGCGGCCACGCCGTCAACCCGGATCAGATCGCGGCGCAGGTGGAAGGCTCGGTCGCCTATGGCTTGTCGGCGACGTTCTATGGCGAGATGACGGTCAAAGACGGCCGCATGGTCGAGACGAATTTCGATCGCTACGAGATGCTCCGTATTGCCGACATGCCGCAGGTCGACACCGTCATCGTGCCGACGTTCGACTTCTGGGGCGGCGTCGGCGAGCCGACCATCTGCGTCGTGGCGCCTTGCGTGATGAACGCAATTGCAGCCGCGACCGGCAAACCGGTTCGGTCCCTGCCACTGAAGAACTTGAAATTGATCTGAGTCAGCCGGTGCAAAAACGGCAGCCGGGAACACGATGTCGGCCACCACGATGTCGGCGCAGGGGCCACTCCCGACTCGTTTACTTCCGTCAACTGATGGCGATCGGCGCCGAGCCAGTGATCGTGACGCCGGCATCGTCCACCCAAGTCAACACGAGATCGCCCGGCCCCGTCACCTTCATGAAAAAGGTGATGAACGGGTTTGACGATGTCCCCGGCTGCAACTTGGCCTCGAACACCGTTTTGCCGGCGTGGACGGCCGAGAAACTATTGATGATGTTGCGCGGAATAGTCTTGCCATCTTTGTCTTTGCGCTGGCCCGTTTCCATGACGTGGCTGACGAGCGTCTTCACTTCGATGACGTCACCGACCTTGATGGAATCGGGCAGTTTGATGCGCGGCTTGACGGACATGACGGACACCTCGAAATTCTGGTCTCGAAACAGTCGGGCTGAACAGTCGGGCTGAACAGTCGGG
>JANOAW010000637.1:0-2847 GCA_031411355.1 Hyphomicrobiaceae bacterium
TCGTCGATCTCGATGTCGTAGCAATCGATGCCAGCGAACTTTTTGAACAGCACCGCCTTGCCTTCCATCACCGGCTTGGAGGCGAGCGGGCCGATGTCGCCGAGACCGAGCACGGCTGTGCCGTTGGTGATGACCGCGACCAGATTGGCGCGCGCCGTCAGCTTGGAGACCTGGCTCGGATCTTCGACGATTGCCATGCAGGCATGGGCGACGCCGGGCGAATACGCCAATGCGAGATCGGCCTGATTGACCAACGGTTTGGTTGCGCGAACCGAGATTTTACCGGGCGGATCCTGCTCATGATAATCGAGCGCGGCGCGTTTCAGGTCTGACATGGACAGGCTTTCAGAGTGGTCGCAACGTTGCCGACGGCTTGGCGACCGGTGCAGCGGGCGTGACGCCGATCGTGCGGCAGGGCAAGGCGGCGGCGATGCAGATCGACTGGGTATCGAGCTTGCGACAAACGATGCGGCGGTCTTGCGATTTCAGCCATTGCGCGTAGGGCGGGCCCAGGCGCGGATCGCGGCTGATCTTGGCGATCCAGGCAGTTTTGGCGCGAGAGCGGGCGAAGAACGAAAAATTCGACGGCGCGCCGGTCGCGGTGATCTTGCGGGCGCCGCACATGCGCTCAGCCTGTGCGACATCCGTCAGCCCCGCGGTTAAAATGGCGACTGCGAGCGCAATCGTTCTCGACAGCATGTTCATTCTCCCACCCGATCGCCGACCCGCTTGTCGCCGAAGGCTGCTGCGTCGGCAAGCCTTGTCGAACCGCGGCCCGGCTCGGATCATCCGAAAACAACTGAAATCGGATTGTGGCGTTGACCTCGCCTTGCGACCGGCACCGCTGCGACACGATATTGTCTCAGCCGACGCTCAAGTGGTAAGGTCAGTGTGCAGTCGGACGGGTTGCGTCGCGACCCGAGGGAGGAATTCAATGTCAGTCATGCGTTACGCGCTGCGGTTCGCCGCAGCGGCGCTGGTAACTGGTGCGGCGATCGTCGGCACTGCCGACGCTCAACGTCGAGGGGGCGAGTTTCGCCAGGAGCAATGGCAAGAGCTCGACAATCGACGCGTGGCGCCAGGTACCAACAACATCGTGTTGCCCGTCGGACGCTTCGAGGGCCGGCACACAGCTATCAGATTGCAAGTCCTGGACGAGCCGATGTTCATCGCCGGCATGCGCGTGACGTATGAGAATGGTACGCAGAACGAAATTCCGATCCGCCGTCTGATGCGGCCCGGAGAGACGACCGAACCGCTCGATCTCGAAGGTGGCGTGCGGCTCATTCGCGAGGTCCAGGTTTCATTCAGACAGGATCGCGATTGGCGCCGCGCGGGCCGCCTGGTGTTGCTCGGCGACATCGTCAATCGTGGATCGCCCCCGCCACCGGTCGTCAGCCGGCCCGGCGACAGGCCGTCCGCGTTCGGCGCGTACCGCGGCGAAATGCCGAAAAACTGGGTGCTGTTCGGAGTCGAAAAAGCCAACATTGGTGGCGACCGCGATGTCGTCTACGTCGGTCGCGAACGTGGTCGCTTCGACAAAATCGCGCTCCGCGTGCGTGGCAATGATGTGATGCTGCGCGAGTTGCGGGTGAAATATGGCAACGGCGAAGTTCAGGAAATCGCTGCCAACCAGCGCATCCGTGCCGACGAACGTACGGCTGAAATCACGCTCGACCGTCCGCACCACATCGAAAACATCGAACTGATCTATTCCTCGTCGCGCCGCGGGGGCACCGCTGCGACCGTGGAAGTCTGGGGTGAGCAGACAGCTGGTTGGCTGCGCGGCGAAGGTCGCGATCCGAACCACGGTTGGATTCTCGCTGGAGCGCAGACCGCCTCCATGTTCCGTCGCGACAACGACAACTATGCGGTCGGCGAACGCTTCGGCCGCGTCAAGCGCGTGCGCCTGTTCGTGCGCAACGGCGACGTCGAAGTGAAGTCTTTGACGTTCCGGTTCGGCAACGGTGATACGCAGCGCGTTGATTTCCGTCAGAACTTGCGCCGCAACGAGACCAGCCGCGAAATCGAATTGCCGTCGCGGTCCAACACCGAGGGACGCCGTATCGAGGCCGTTACGGTCGAGCACCAATCGCGCCCGACGCTCGGCGGGGAAGCGGTCGTAGAGCTCTGGTTGCATCCGTGACCATGTGACGGGAGCTGTCCGCGCTGCGGCTGGCTCCCGTCGCAATCCAACCGCCGTGCGACACGATCACTATCTCGTGCGGCGAGCGTGGCAGCGTGTGCCTTAGTGGTGCCGGCAAGACTGTGCTATGAGCCTGTCATCTTCGGCCATGTGCACATGGCCAGCACATTTCGGAGCCTGTGCCGTGAGCCGCAACCTCGTCGCCATCGATCGCCGTTCCAGCCTTCTGCTCGCCGGGTCAGCGCTGTTTGGAGCTGCGCCGGCGCTTGCTCAAAAGCGGCCGCCCGGACCGGAAACCGTCGCCGTCGATGATTTGATGCGCCCCATTCCCGGCTTGCCCGATCTGTTTCTTGGCAAAGCCGATGCGCCGTGCACCATCGTGGAATATGCCTCGATGACGTGCGGACATTGCGCCAATTTCCATACCAAGGTGTTTCCCGCCATCAAGGAGAAATATGTCGACTCGGGCAAGGTCCGCTTCGTGCTGCGCGAATTTCCCTTGGATGACTGGGCGACGGCCGCGTCTATGCTGTCGCGATGCGCCGGCAAGGACAAGGTCGACAACGCTTATCTGATGACCGGCATTCTGTTCGCGCGCCAAGACCAATGGGCGTTCACGCGCTCCAACCGCATTGCGGAGCTGTTCAAGATCGCCCAACAAGCCGGCTTCACGCAGGAATCATTCGATAAATGCCTGACGG
>JANOAW010000638.1:0-4367 GCA_031411355.1 Hyphomicrobiaceae bacterium
CGTGACGCACGATCAGGTCGAAGCCATGACGCTCGGCGATCGCATCGCCGTCATGCGCGACGGCCTCGTGCAACAGTTTGGCACGCCGGCGGAGATCTACGAGCGGCCGGCCAACACCTATGTCGCCGGCTTCATCGGCGCGCCGACGATGACTTTCTTGGCCGGTCGTTTGCAGCGAGACGGCGCTGGCCGGGCCGTCGTGATCGATGGCACCGAAGCGCACAATGCTGTGCCGCCGGTCGCCGGGGCAAAGGACGGCGCGCAGGTGATTGCGGGCATTCGCGGCCTGAGCATTTCGTGCCGGCGGTCGGGCCAGCGGCCGGTCTCGCCGTAACGATCGACATGCTGGAGCCGACGGGCGCCGACACCTTCGCCGCCGGACGAATCGGCCCCCACAAGGTGACCATGCGTTTCGCGCCAAAAATGGCTCCAGTGGCCGGAGGTCAAGTTGCTGTCGGCGTCGACACCAGCGCTGTCAGCCTATTCGACGCCAAGACCGAGGCTCGGATCCCTGCAGCAGCCTGATTGCGTCAGCGTCCGTCGATCCAGTCGCCCTGTGACGGGTTGGGATACCGGCCGCACCCGGATGGTCACACGCACACGGGGCCGGCGTCTGAAAGCCGTCAAGTAAGCCGACGACACTCGGCAAGCCAGCCCCGTTTTGTTCGCGGCAGGTATTGGAGGGGTAAGCGTCCGACCCGAGCCGATGCACCAACGCCCTGTCGCGCGAATGACGCACGTTTTCAGCCGCACCTCACATTTGTTCCAACCCGAGCCGCTTGCGCTCGGCTGTGACCTCCGCTTCGTCCCAATAACCGATCAAGATGCCGGCGCGGAACTGCATGTTCTTGTCAGCGTAGGCAGAGATGCGCGCCTCGGGCATGGTGACGGCGTTGTGGCCGGTGAGCGACCAGTGCACCAACGCGTCATAGTGACGTTTGCGCACATCGACGTAGGCCGGATCGTCGCCGAGATCGACGAGTTCGTTCGGGTCCGCCTGGAGATCGAACAGCATCGGGCGATAGCCGATCGCGTACATAAGTTTATAACGCTGGTCGGCGACCATGTAGAGCCGGCACTCACGCCATACACGGGCACGCCCGCCAGTTCTAGAGATTTGACGCGGCGCGCAAACGCCGTCAGCAGGCACTCCGCTTCGAGACGGGCCACATGCATGCCGACGCACACATGCACACCGCGGCCGAATGCGACGTGGCCCGAAGCATCGCGTCTGAGATCGAAACGATCCGGCTCCAACCACTTGCGGGGATCGCGATTGGCGGCGCCGAGGCTGACCATGATCTTATGATCCGCGCGCGCCGTCGTACCGTCGATCGCAGTGTCCGTCGTGATCGTGCGGAAGATCGTCTGCAGCGGCGTCAAGTGTCGGACGGCCTCTTCGAACGCGCCGCGCACGAGCGTCGGGTCATCGCGCAGCGCCGCATACTGCTGTGGATCCGAGGCAAGACACATCAACGTGTGCCCGAGCGCGGCGATGGTCGTGTCGACACCGGCGCTCAATTGTCCGCGCATGACGTTCCAGGCTTCCGCCGGCGTCAGATAACCGTCTTCCGAGAGGGCATGCAGGCGATCACCGAGACTGCCGGGGCGCACGGCGGTCCGGCTGGTCTTTTGCATCATCCAATCGACGACGCCGAGGTCTTTGCAGCGGGCGGTTGCAGCTTGCAGCGTCGCATTGTCGGGGCCGAAGTTATTGAAGACGAGGTCACCAAAAGGAATGAGCAGCTCGCGGCGATCGTCATCGATGCCGATCGCATCGCCGAACACCTTCAGCGGATAGGCCATGGCAATTTGGTGCTGCGCATCGAATGTGCCGGGCTGCAATACTCGATCCAGCAAGGCGTCCGCCTGTGCCACAAAATCGGATCGCAGGTCCTCGACGGCACGTGACGACAACACGCGTGCCACGCGCACGCGAATTTCATTGTGTCGCGGCGGATCGGACTCGATCAGCACGGCCGGTTCGCGCCACCACGGCTTGGACGTCGCGAAGTCCACCACACCGACGCCGCGGGCCGACGAAAACGTGCGCCAGTCCGCCATAACGGTTGCGACCGGTTCGTAGCGGCCGACGTCATAGAAGCCGTAGCGCGACAACCATGCGACCGGACCTGCCTCGCGCAGCCGCTGCTGAAACGCGATCGGATCGCGCAAAGTGGCTTCGTCGAATGGATCGCCGTCGAGAACCGGAATGTCGTCGGGCGGAGCGAACGGTGCTGTCATGCGTGTACGCCTTGGATGAGTAGGCAACCCATGCGTTGCTTCAGCGCGTGACCCGCACAGGCAGCGACTTGAACGCACGGATCGTATTGTTCATCGCGATTTCGGGCGTGCCGGCGCTTTCGATGCGTGACACGCGCGCCGCCAGCGCGCGGACCAACAGCACCATTTCGAGCTTGGCGAGATGCATGCCCATGCACATGTGAATGCCGTGGCCGAAACCGACGTGCGCGCTTGCGCGCGATCGGCGAATCTCAAATGCATCGGGGTTCTCGAAGCGGCGCTCATCACGATTGGCGGCAGCGTAGACGATGAGCGCGCGTGATCCAGCCGGGATCACGTGGCCTTCGATCGCATGATCCTCGGTGACATAACGCGAGAAGGCGCGGATCGGCGTCGCAAGCCGCGTGGCTTCGTCGATTGCTCCGGGAATCAAAGACGGGTCGGCGCGCACCAGATCCCACTGATCCGGATTCTCGGCAAACAGATGTATCGCGTATCCCGTCGCCGAGATCGTCGTATCGAGGCTCGGGTTGATATAGTCGCGCATGATCTGTGCGCAGGTTGCGAACGAAAGGCCTTTGCGCGGGCCGACATCGAAGATACGCCGCGCCCACCCGCCCGGCTGCAGTTTGTCGGGCTGGCCGTATTCGTCGAGGAAATCGCGAAGATCCTTGAGCGTTTCGAAGGCGCGTTTCGAGCGCTCATTGTCCGACCCGAACAGATCAAACGTCGCGGACGCCCAGGCCATCATACGATCGCGCCCCGCATCGGGAAGGCCGACGAGTTCGCGCACGATGGTCAGCGGCAGATACGTCGCGAAATCGCCGACAGCGTCGAAACTGCCGCGTGCGACGAGTCCGTCGACGAGGGTCTCGGCCGCCGCGGCCAGGCGCGGCTCAATCTCCCTGAGTGCTCCCGGGAGCAACGGCGCCGCCGTCACTGACCGTGTCAGGTCATGTTCGGGCGGGTCGGAATTGACAGTGCTCCCGACAAGAATGTCGTTGACGCGTGGGATGAGCGACAACCCGCGCCCCGACGAGAAGACTTTGATGTTGCGTAGCGCTGCCGTCACATCGGCGAAGCGCGTGAGGGCGTAGACTTGGTTCTGCGGCAACCATACAGCAGGACCGAGATCGCGCATGATGCGATAGTGCGGCAACGGATCGAGGATGAAGGCGTCGCTGTAAAAGTCGACGTCGTAGACTGGGATCGCCTGTGACACACCGGACCTCCGATCACGTAAGGTCGGCTGCGAGGCCGAGCCGGTCCGCAGTGACAAAGGCACTGATCCCGCCGTCCGGAACGATGTCGGCACCCTTCAGCCATCCGCTCTGTGGCGATGCAAGGAACGCGGCGATTTCCGCGATCTCCTCTGGCTTGCCCGGCCGTCCCGCGCGTTCGAGATTGCGAGCGACCGGCGCACCGAACGCGGTCATGAAGTCGCCGAGGATGCGGGTCTCGACCGCGCTCGGGCTAACCGTGTTGATCCGCATGTTCTTGGCAAACAGAGGTTCCGTCATCGCCATCGACCAGGCGATGGCGGCCTCTTTCGACAGATCGTAGGCGCGTGTGGCGTCGATCTTCTCGTCGCGCACGAAGGTATCCGCATCCGCGATCGCCGGCAGCGCCATGAGCCGCTTCACCTGCTCGATGTTCTCGCGCCAGCGATGCCCGGCGCGCGAGGCCAAGACGACGATCGAAGCACCGGTGGCGAGCTTCGGGAGCAGCGCGCGCGTGAACGCACGCATGCCCAAGAAGTTCACTCTGAGGATTGCGGCCGCATTGTCCCCGCGCGGCGGAATGCCCGCGATGCACAGCAGCGCGTCGAGCGATCCCGGTGTCGCGCCCGCAACACGTTCGATCGATGTGGGATCGGCGACATCGAGCCGTTCGAACGTGCCGAGCCCATCAGGCGGCGAGGTCACGTCGAGCGCATGGATCGTCGCGCCGCGCGACTTCAGCAGTTTCGCCGTAGCGAGACCAATACCGGATGAAGAGCCTGTGATTGCCACGCGCATATCGTAACTCCTAGCGGCTCATGAGCTTGACGAGCCACGTGACCGTCTCGGGCCAGATGATGATGATGGCGACCAGAACGAAGTTGGCGATCAGGAACGGCATCA
>JANOAW010000639.1:0-2498 GCA_031411355.1 Hyphomicrobiaceae bacterium
GCAAGCTGCCGTTCCTGCCGCGGGTGGTCGGCATCTTCACGTCGCCCACGGGCGCGGTTATCCGTGACATGCTGGCTGGGTTCGTCGAGCGCTTTCCGACGCGGGTCATCCTGTGGCCCGTTCGCGTGCAAGGCGAGACGTGTGCGGCCGAGGTGGCGCGCGCGATCAACGGCTTCAATGCGTTGCCGGCGGGTGGTCGAATTCCCCGCCCCGACGTTTTGATCATTGCGCGCGGCGGTGGCAGTCTCGAAGACCTGTGGGGGTTCAACGAAGAGATCGTCGCGCGGGCGGCGGCTCAATCGGATATCCCGCTCATCTCCGCGGTCGGCCACGAGACCGACACGACGTTGATCGACTACGTTTCGGATGCGAGGGCGCCGACGCCCACCAAGGCTGCCGAATGGGCGGTGCCGAAGTATTCCGAACTGATCGAACAGACTTTGAAATTTGCCGATCGCTTGATCATTGGTGTGCGTCGTAGTCTCGATATCCACCGCACCCAGTTGAGGGCTGCGGCGCGCGGGCTGCCCCGACCGGAAGATCTGTTGGCCATGCCGCGCCAGCGATACGACGCGACGGCGCAGCGACTGCCGCGGGCGCTGTCGGCCAACACCAATGCGCACAGCCGCGCCTTCGGCCGCCTGACGCCGCGTCTACATCCACGCCTGCTGGCGTTGCGGCTCGAACGCGCCCGTCAACGCCTGGATCAGGCACAGCAGCGGGGCGCCGCAGCGCTCGGGCGGGTCGCCCAAGGTCGGCGGACACGGACAGAGCGCGCTTCAGCACGATTGACGCCTCGCGTCCTCGCCAACCGTCTTGCCCGCCTCCGTCAAGCGCTCGCCGGCGATACGAAAATGCTGGCGGCGTTGAGCTATCAGAGTGTGCTGCGGCGCGGTTTTGCGCTTGTCCGCGATGCCGACGGAAAAGCTGTTCGCACCGTGTCGCGCCTCGAAGTCGGCACCCGGATCGTCGTCGAATTCAGCGACGGCACGGTCGCAGCCGACGTGACGGCGGGCGAAAGTGAATCGATGCAACGCACACAAGCGGCATCGACGACATCAAAACCACGTCCTGCCGCAAAACGAACGCCTGGCGAAGGTGGCGGATCGCAGGGCTCGCTATTTTGAGAATCGTGCCTGCCATGGGGCGTGCGTGCGGATATATTCCGTTGGCGAATTTTCATATCCACGATCAATTCGGCGACGCACCGATTCGGACCATCGGATGGACAGTCGACGCGGTGCACGAACGCCAGCTTCAGGAGCGCTTCCGTGACCATTTTCGACCGCATCCGAATTTCGCAATCCGGCCTAACGCGAACAGTTGCTTTGTTGGGCAAAGTCAAAGGGCGTGTGCTCGTCGTGCAGTCTCGGGCGAGGGCGACACGCGTCGTGGAATTGCGCGATACTGTCATCCATGAAACCGTTTGCCGGATTTTCCCGTCGATTCACGGGGCGATGATGTGGCGCTCGCATCTCACGATCGATGCCCGTGGTCATATGCACCGCGTTATCGATCGCAAATGGTCGAGCGGTGTCGCCCGCCACGACATCGATCATGTCGAGCACGGAAAGTTGAGACGCTCGACGCGGTGGCGTCGCCCGGACGGCTCCGGGGTCGATGCGACCCTGTCGCGTGGCTCAAGCATCGTCGTCGCTCGCAATGCGGCTGGCAAAATCGTGCAAGAGCGTACGTCGACGTGGCGGCCGGGAGCCGCGCAGTTTCATACAGAGATTGCGGATCGTCGTGGCAAACGCTCCGAGACTTCGATGAGTGTCTCAACCGGCACGGCACGTTTTGGCATGACGACCAACGACCGCTCGATTTCCGGCGATGGCCCGGGTCGCATCGATAGGGATTTGTCAGACTTAGGCGGGTCGCGGTTCTCTGTCGACACAAGCAACGGTGAGCATTTTACCGCCGTCACATTCGGTGATGTTTCAGGCGGGACCGGTGGTACCGCGAAATCGAGAAAAGATGCGGCGGATCTTCTCGATGGACAGTTGCGAATGCCGCTGTCCCCCGAAGCCAAATCCGGTGAAAGTGACTGGATCGAGAGGGACTCCTCGACCAGCTTTCGTATAAAAATCTGGACGGACGACACCGGGAAAACGCACCAATCCAAAGAAACGCGAACGGTCGTCACGCCCGATGCAAAGGATGGTGCATTCGGCGGTGGTATGGCGGCCGGTGGCGAACAGAAGCCCGTGACGGTTTCGGTGACCGAAGTCGACGGGAAGAGAACCGCCACCAAAACGGAGTCTGGCGGCTACTCGATTGATCGGATCATCGCAGCCGACGGATCGGTCACCCAAACGGACACATGGAAGAACCCAGACGGATCGACGACCGAGCGCACACAGAAATACAACCGCTTCGGATCACCGATCGGTGATCCCGTAGACAAAACGACACCGCCGCCTCAAAGCGATTCAGGCAAGCGGGCAAGCTCAGACGACGATGGCGAAGACGATACCGATGACAATGACAATGACAAT
>JANOAW010000640.1:0-4255 GCA_031411355.1 Hyphomicrobiaceae bacterium
GCGAAGAATAAAAACATTGGATTGGAAAGGCGCACCTGCAGCCGGGATTTGACTGCCCTGAGGGCATGGTGCGCGACCCGGCCACCCATACTGTGGGAGATAATGACGGCATCTCGAGCCGCGGCGTCGACGACGTGCAACAAATCCGCGACACCGTCTGCGATCGCCTCGGCGCGCTTTTGCGCCTCGATAAAAGCCTTGCGAGCCTTGGCGTTCTGAAGCGTGTTTGATGGCCAATTGACCACGATCGGATGCGGCGTGCCGTCCAGCTTCAGGTTGAGAAACCAGGTCGTCTCCAGCGCCGAGCGATGCCCATTGTGGAAGCCGTGCACAAAATTGATGTCGCGTTTGCCGTTACCCGTCGGCCAGCGCGCGACCAGGCCAGCAAGGGCCGCTCGGGCGCTCAGGCGATCCGCGTGAGCACGATGCTCGATGATCGCGTCAACTTCGAAATTTGAATGCAGGCTGGTTTGATAGGCCACCCAACTGCGGCCATCTGCTGACTCATATGCGATGCGACCGGACACGCGGGCGATTCCGGTACTGGGGACAAGGCGCAAGGCATTGGTAAAAAATTCTTCATAGCGCGCCCCACGCTGTTCAGCGGGAATTTTCTCATCGGGTTCCATGAAGGAATAATACGTGATATCCATCACGGACCGGACCCTGAAACTCTGGCCTTCGGTCCGCGGGTTGGCATCGCGGGCCTTGTTGATGACAGTGGGCTCTTGGGACGTTGTATCAGCGCCCGTGCACGCGGAATGATAGACGTCGACTGCGCAATCGACCACTTGGCCATGGGCTGCGGTCGTGCAGAAAACAACGACCAAAGCCGAAACAATGGCCCGCAACAGCACACGCATGTTGATCCGACTCTTTGACACGGCAAATTGAACCGACAATCAGCGTAAGCTAGGATCCCCACGGGGTCCACCGAGCGTTGCATCGACCAGATCAGATTGTGGCTTTTCGGCAACCCCCGGACCGATCACAAAAAGTTATACGGATCGATATCGACCCGGACCTGAATATCCGTCGGCAGTTTGGGCAGCAGCGACATCCAGCTGCGCAGATATGATTGAATGTCCTGCTCTCTCGGCGCCTTGATCAAAAGCCGCCAGCGATAGCGTCCGCGGATCAACGCCACCGGTGCCTCGGCCGGCCCGAGAACCTGTATTTGGCTCGTGGCCGGCGCTCGGTGCGCGACGTCGCGCGCCACGAGCTCCGCCATCTCCTTGTCGCGCGCCGACACCACGATTGCGGCCAGCCGACCATAGGGCGGCAACATGGCGGATTGGCGAGCCTGAATTTCGCGCTCGAGAAAAGCGTCACGATCACCCGTGATGATCGCCTCCATGACGGGGTGATCGGGCATGTGGGTCTGCACCAATCCTCGGCCTCGAATGGCCATCCGTCCGGCGCGGCCCGTCACCTGATGCAGCAGCTGGAACGTGCGCTCGCTGGCGCGCGGATCGGCGCCGTGCGCCAGCCCGAGGTCACCATCGACGATGCCGACGAGGGTCAGGTCCGGAAAATTGTGGCCCTTGGCGACGATCTGGGTCCCGATGATGATCTGCGCCTCACCCTGTTCGATACGCTTGATGACTGCGCGCATCTCTTCCAGGTTGGGAATGAGGTCCGACGACAGAATGGCCTGGGTCGCCTTTGGAAAACGCTCCGTCACCTCTTCGGCGATCCGCTCCACACCTGGCCCGCAGGCGGATAGGCTGTCGGGTTCGTTGCAGCTCGGACAGAGCTTCTGCAGCGGCACCGAAAAGCCGCAATGGTGGCAGTTGAGCCGCCCGCGAAAGCGGTGCTCAACCAGCCACGCCGTGCATTGCGGACACTCGAACCGATGCCCGCACTTGCGGCACAACGTCAACGGCGCATAGCCCCGGCGATTGAGAAACAGCAGGGATTGCTGGCCCTTCGCCAACGTCTCGGTGACCGCCGCGACCAAGGTCGGCGACAGCCAGCGCCCCTTGTCGGGTTGGTCGCGGCGCATGTCGATCGGCTTCACGTCCGGCATCTCGACGCCGGAAAACCGGCCGGGCAGCACGATGTGGCGATAGCGAGCGGTGCGCGCGTTGACGTGGCTCTCGATCGAGGGCGTGGCCGAGGCCAGCACGATCGGAAATTTGCCGAGAGACGCCCGCACGACCGCCATGTCGCGCCCTTGATAATGCACGCGATCGTCTTGCTTGAAGCCCTGATCATGCTCCTCATCGACCACTATCATGCCGAGTGACGTATAGGGCAGAAACAACGCCGACCGTGCGCCGACGACGACGCGGGCTTCCCCCGTCGCACAGGCGCGCCACACCCGCGCCCGCTCGATCGGAGACAGGGCCGAATGCCATTCGGCCGGCGCGCACCCGAAGCGACGCTTGAAGCGGTCCATAAACTGCGACGTCAGCGCGATCTCCGGCAACAGCAGCACCACCTGATTGCCGGCTTCGAGCGCGCTCGCGACCGCCTCGAAATAAACCTCGGTCTTGCCCGAGCCGGTCACGCCGTCGATCAGGCTCGCCGAGAAATTCCTGGCCGCGACAGCTGCCCGCAACGTCTCGACGGCGCGCGACTGCGCCTCGCTGAAAGCGACGTCGACGGCGCGCGGATCAGGTGTCGGGTAGACCTTTTCGGCGATCGTCACCTCGACCAGGCAACCCGCCTTCACGAGACCGTCGATGACGCCACTGGTACAGCCGGCCGCCTGCCCGAGCGCGCTCTTGGTCCGGATCATGCCGTCGGCCGCGATTTCCAGTGCCTTTGCCCGGGCCGGGGTCATACGCGGCGGATGCGCGGCCCCGGGAACAAGGGAAACGCCCATCCGCGGCCTGAGCGGCTCGAACACGGCCGACGCCCCGATCATCATGCGGGCGACCATGCCGAGTTCAGCGAGCGTATATTTGGCGATCCACTCGGTGAAGCGGAGCGTGATCAGAGGCAGCGCCGGCACCTCGTGCAGGATCTCGCTGATCGCCTTCATTTTCTTCGCATCGACGACTTTGGCGCCGTCCTGGTTCACCGGCCGGTCCCACACGATGCCCGTGCGGAACTGTGGACCGAACGGCACCAGCACGAACTGGCCGGGCTTTGGCTCGAGGCCCTCGGGAAGCAGGTAGTCATAGGTCTGATCGAGCGCGACCGGCATCACGATCGGCACGCGCACGTCCGTTACCGGCCGCGTGGGCGGCGCGGGTGGCTCGAAGATGTCGAACAATGACGACAGGCGCTGTGCTTCCGGATGTGGAGGATCGAGACCGGATCTGCCCGAGCAGGGGCGCCACGGCAAGCCTGGACCATGGGCCGACGATTCGGGCGGGAGTGTGAGTTGGCCGTGCGCAGGCGATTGACCGACGATGCGAGCCTCAGGCTGGTTGCCTCAGGTTGTACGCGCCAGGGCGACGGCGAAGAAGCCGTCCATGCCGGCCATCGACGGTTCGGCCCCTATCGACAGATCGGGACGTGTGCGCAACATGCCACGCTCCGTGATCAACGTGTCGGGGATGCCCATGTCGGCCGAGATGGGCACGATCCGCACGGGAGCACCGCTCGCGAGCAGGGCGTCGACCACACCTTCACCTTCCTCGGGTTCGAGCGAGCACGTGGCGTAAACCAATCGGCCGCCGGGTTGTAGAAGGTCGACCGCCGCGACCAGCATGTCGCGCTGCCGCGCAGCGAGCCGCGTGATTTCGCTTTCGAGCTTGGTGTGGAGCAGGTCCGGGTGACGACGGATGGTGCCGGTCGCACTACACGGCGCATCGAGCAATACGGCGTCGAACTGCCCGGCATGAGCCGCTGCGAACGTGGCGACGTCAGCCGTGACGATCTCGGTCGCAAACCCGAGACGGGCCATGTTGGCTGTGAGACGCCCATTGCGTTTCGGCGAGGCATCGACCGAGACCACGCTCGCGCCGCGGCTCGCGAGTTGCGCCGATTTACCCCCGGGCGCCGCGCACAGATCAGCGACACGTTTGCCGGCGAGGTCTCCGAAAAGGCGCACCGGCAAAGCCGCAGCGGCATCCTGCACCCACCAGTGTCCATCACCGAATCCGGGCAGATCTTCGATCCGGCCGGCGTCGCGCACGCGCACCGTGCCGGTCGGCAGGGCGATGCCGCCGAGACTTTCAGCCAGCGCCACTGGATCGCCTTTGGTGCTGATGTCCAACGGGGCTTCGACTAGGCTTGCGGCGCCTATGGCGCGCGCTGCGGCATCGCCATAGCTCGCGACCCAGCGCTCGAACAGCCAGCG
>JANOAW010000641.1:0-3801 GCA_031411355.1 Hyphomicrobiaceae bacterium
CGAAATTGCAGGATCTACTGAGAAATGCGATCGGTGGTTGAACTCGTGTTGATGGTAACAGCCATTTTGTCTGAGAAAGTTATCCACACACGATTTCTTTCACATTATGTGCGGATTGCCACATCAGACTTGCCGAAAGCCGCGTAATGACACTCAGGCACCGACGACGTCCCCCTACGTCGGGTGTAATGTTCCCGGATCACCTCATCTGGGTCTCTGCGAGATATCGCAGGCGTGTACGCGACCCTTCCCCCGGGTCGATGTTGCACCGAGGTCTTTGGTGGACGAGCAGGCTTTCCCCCGGGCCGGTTCGTCCACCATTTCTTTTTTTGGTGTTTGGAATCACGGTCGAGTTTCGAGCCGTCAATAGGCGCGGAGCGGGAAATAGCGCAGCATCAACTCTTCCTGCCGGCCGGTCTCACGCAAACGCTTCAGGGCGCTGTTCAGGAGCAGTCGCAATTGGCTGTCGTCTTTCTGCACGAGAATACCGATGCCATCGCCGAAATAGCGTGGTTCCATGAATGGACCACCTTTGAATTCACAGCACAATTTCGACGCTTCACCATTGAGCCAGAACACCAAGCCGATGCCGTCGTCGAACAGCAGATCCGCCGTTCGATTGCGCACGGCATCCCGCGCAAGATCAGCGTTTTCGTAGTCCTGGATCTTCGACAGCGTGAAAAAGGCGCGCAGAAATGCTTCATGCGCGCTGCCTTTTGCGACAGCTATCTTTTTGCCGTCGAGACCTGAGGGCGTGATGTCGAGGCCGGTTGTATCTTTCAAACCGACGAAGCGGGCGGGCGTGTGATAATAACGATCCGTAATCGCAACGTCCTGGAGCAAGCGTGCCGAGGCGGTGTGTGAGGCGATCACGGCGTCGCCTTCACCGCGCTTGACCGCACCGACGAGGTCCGCCCACGGCCGCACCTGCACATCGCACGTTGCCGCAAGCTCCAGGCAGATGGCTTTCGCCAGATCGACATTGAAGCCGGTCAGCTGACCGTCTTCGTCGAAATAGTTGAATGGCGGATACTCGCTCTCGGTCAAAAAGCGGATCGCCGCGCGTCGTCCGGCGTTGCGCGGCTCAAGAGTTGTCGACGGCGGGACCGGCGACAATCCAGGCGGCAACGTTTTTTGCTGGGCGACAGCCGAACCAGCAAGCCAACCGAGCAAGAGCGCGATCATAAGATGCAGGCCGGCGCGTGCGCACGGCGCCATCCAGCCATCTTGAGTTTTGTGCGCGGAAGTCGCTATGACGTGTTTCATGTCGGATCTACGCGGCGTTGACCCGCGAAGCCGGCGGGCGGGGGCGAAGTGATGTTTGGCCGTGCAGAGGGACAGCGTCGACACATCCGCGCAGCGAATCTCCGCGTTAGTGTAGCCTCTGGATCGAGCGCCCGCGAGATCCCTGTCCAAAAGCTGGGATCAAGC
This sequence comes from Hyphomicrobiaceae bacterium, assembly GCA_031411355.1. Taxonomy (GTDB): domain Bacteria; phylum Pseudomonadota; class Alphaproteobacteria; order Rhizobiales; family Hyphomicrobiaceae; genus JABFRJ01. The sequence continues at coordinate 1,432 of JANOAW010000641.1, forward strand.
GGCCAGGCACATGGCGCATTTACCAGACGTTCCCGCCTCCTGGCGATGGCGACATTCGGATTGGCACGGCAATCGCCCGAAATGTCGGCTCGCTTTGGCTTGTGGACGTGGCAAGCGGTCATGCTCGGCGTGCTCGCCGGCTTGCTGGCAGGCGGCGGCATCGTCGCGCCTGGCGCCACGATCGCAGTCCTGACCGCCGCGGTCACGATCCCCTTCCTCGGTGTCGCAATCGTCCGGCTGATCGCCCTTCTCGGCATGTCGACCCGCCCGCGCACCGTCGGTGCATCGCATCATCTTCCGGACGCGCTGTTGCCGACATACACCGTGCTCGTGCCACTGTTCGACGAGGCGGCGGTTTTGCCGACTTTGGTCGATACCCTGTCGCAACTTGATTATCCCGCACAGAAACTCGATCTCGTTCTCGTTCTAGAGGAGGCCGATGCCGTCACATGCGCGGCGCTGGCGGGCGTCCTGTTGCCGCCGAACATGCGGACCGTGGTCGTGCCCAACGGCCTGCCGCGAACCAAACCCAAGGCGACGAACTATGCCCTGCTGACGGCAGCGGGGGATTTCGTGGTCGTCTACGACGCCGAGGATCGGCCAGAACCCGATCAATTGCGGCGCGCGGCTGCGGCGTTCGCGGCGGGCGATGCGACGTTGGCCTGCGTGCAGGCTCGGCTCGACATCTACAATGCCGCCGACAGCTGGTTCACCAAGCAGTTCACGGTCGAGTATTCGGCTTTGTTCGATGCCGTGTTGCCGGCCCTTGCGCGCTTGCGCCTGCCGGTTCCGCTCGGTGGCACCTCCAATCATTTTCGCCGCCAGATGCTTGTGTCGATCGGCGCCTGGGACCCTTTCAATGTAACCGAGGACGCTGATCTCGGCGTGCGGCTGGCGCGCCAGGGTTTCACGACGGAGGTGCTGGCGTCGACGACGTGGGAGGAAGCGCCGGTGTCGTTTGGCCAGTGGTTGCCGCAGCGCACCCGATGGCTCAAAGGCTGGTACCAGACCTATTTTGTCCACACCCGTCGGCCCTGGCTGCTGTTACGCCAACTTGGCATCGCGCGCGGTCTTGGGTTTCACGTCTTTCTCGGCGGCCTGCTGTTGTCGACGTTGATGCACCCGTTATTCTATCTCTTCGTCGGCTTGCACCTCGTCGCGCCCGCGGGACTGGAGATTCCGGATGTGTTTGGGGGGCACATAATGTGGTTCGCTTCGGGCGGAACATTGCTGTTCGGCTTCCTGACCAGCATCGCCGTCGGCGTCCTCGCGGCACGTCGTCGGGGTCATGGACTGTTCTGGGCCGCCGTGCAAAGTCCGCTCTGCTGGCTTTTGATCTCGGCCGCATCATACCGCGCGCTCTGGCAACTCTGGCGGCAACCGTTCCTTTGGGAAAAGACCGCGCACGGCAAAGCGCGGTCAAAATCTGGTGCAGTCTGACGGTTTAGCCTTTTTTTAGTTTGCGCCAATCTGTCCAGTTCGCATCGCCGGCTTTGATGAAGGCCGTCGTCTTGGCGGACCACGTCTTGGCGACGGCTGCATTGTAGTTGAGATACAACCTGCCATCGACCACCTGCCAAGCGGTCGGATCGACGGTCGCCGTATAGCCATTCGCGACCGCGTAGGCGCAATAGCCGCCATAGCGGGGCACGTATTTGGCGGGGTCGGCCTCGAACAGGGTTTTGTGCGCGCCCGACGCGAACCTGTAGGTGACGCCATCATGGACGGCGGTCATCTCGGCCGACCCTTTTGTTGGCTTGCCGAGTGTCTGATACGCGACGGGGTCGTAACCCTGGATACCGAGGCCCGCCTTGTCGATGTTGACGGGTGGTTTGCTCGACTGCGACGGAGTTTGTGACGCCTGCGGAGTTTGAGCCAGAGCCGTGGCTGAACCGCTGGCAAGTGCGAAGGTGGCAAGTGCGAAGGTGACTGTGATGGCCTTGATCACGTCACGACGGGTCGTCGACATCAGGAGATCCTCGCTCGGCTGTATGCCGATCAAAGCTGACTTTCCGCGGCGGGGAGGCCAAAAGCAAATCACGAGCGTGCCTGCGCCGGGCACATCCGCGTGAGCCTCAATAGCGACCGCACAGCTGCGCCTGCACTTTGCACGTGACCAAGCCCGAACCGAACACGCGGTACGGCTCACACGTGCGCCTGATGCCGATCAGTTTGACGCGCCGAACGCCGGACGCGACGAGATCGCCGCGCACGTCGATGGCCTGCACACGCAGTCCGCGTTCAGCCCGCGCAAGCGCGATGCCGCGATTGTAGCTGGTCGCCGTTCCCGTGGCGACGTCGCACGGGGATAACGGGGCTTGCACACGTTTGGGCGCACAGGCCGTGACGGCCGCGCCGAGCGTCACGGCG
>JANOAW010000642.1:0-1976 GCA_031411355.1 Hyphomicrobiaceae bacterium
GGCGTGCCGACCGTCGGCGGGGAAGTGTTTCACGCCACCTGATGCCCGACCTTTGGATCAACCAACCGCCCGCAACTTCCGTGGCGCATAATCCGAACGGCGCGGCTGATCTTCGAAGCTCGAGTGCAGGGCAGCAGCGACCCCCCGCAACCGGTCGACCTGATCGGACGCAGCCATAGGGGCGACGACACGCTGGCGCGGCAACCGCAACTCCGTGAGCATGCCTTCACCGATCGACTTCATGTACATCTTGCCCTGATGCGCATCGATGAGTACGCGGCTCAACTTCATGCCCGTGCTCGCTTCGACACTTTCGGGCCGGGTCGAGGCATAGGGTTTGAGGCCGAGTATGTCCTCGATCTCGCTCGCACCGAGCGGCGGCGTTGAATCGGTCACTTCGATGGTCAACTGGCCGGACGCTTCGATGCCGACACGCACCGTTACGTCGGTCGCACGCCGCGACATGCGGATGGCGTTGTCGATGACGTTGCGCACCGCCTGTGCCAGCAGTACGCAATCGGCGGTGACTTCAGTGTCGGGGGCGACGTCGATCACGGTCAACAGACGAATATGTCGGCGCAACGCAGCTTCGCTGCAACCTTGCACGATGGTGCCGACCAACGGTCCGATGGCGATGATTTCGTCTTTGAGCGTAATGCCCTCGGACAAAGAGCGGCCGAAATTGAGCATCTTCAAATGCGTCGCCGACAAGCGCTCGACGGCGCGATGCAGTTCGCCGATCCAGGCGCGATAGAGATCCGACTGGACCGGCCCGTCGGCTTCCTCGGCGAGCAGCTTGGCGAAACCGGCGGCATTGCGCAGGGGCGATTGAAATTCGGTGACCAGGGTGCCGACGAGCCGGCTCTTGAGGTCGCTCATGAACTCGGCCGTGCGGTTGGCGTGCCGTAGGTCGGCCTCGGCGCGCGCGGCCTTCAAGACGAATTGGACGTGGTGGACGAACAGAACCCAGTTCAACGGTTTGGCGAGAAACGACGTCGCGCCGCCATCGAACGCGCGCGCGACCGAGTCTGCGTCGTCATGGCCCGTGATCACGAGTATAGGCACGTTCTGATTGCGCCGTCCGGCGCGCACCGCATCGATGACGTCGAAACCCGTCACACCGGGCATTCCGAGATCGAGCACGACCAGATCGACGGGGCTCTTGTCCAGGAACTCGATCGCCGCGGCGCCACTGTCGGCCATCGCGACCGTATAGCCGGAACTCTCCAGAGCATCCTCGGCGATCTCGCGATAGAAGGGGTCGTCGTCGACGAACAGCACGCGGCCTGCGGCACCAATAGTGTCTGGAATGATCATGCGGTGCCCCTCACGCTGCGATCTTGCAGATTGAACATCGAGGGCGGCCGGTAAAAAACGCGTAAAGAAAAAAGGCAAACGTGGCACATCACCTGTTCCAGCCGGAGGTGATGACGCCCTCAATAGAGAAGATGAGCGCGTCGCCGCTCGACAAAGCGCGCTACGTCACCCCGCCATGCGCCGACGATGTCTGCGCCCGTGGCGCCTCGCCGCAACATTTCGGCCAGTTTGGTCGTGCCGGCGATGGCGTTGAACATTCCGAGCTTGTCGGGGAGCAGTACCGCCTTTGCGGCGCGTGCCTGGCCGGCGAGGAGGGCGAGCGCGTGCATGCCGACGTCGAGTGGCCGATACGTCGCCACATCCGTCACCTGCAAGCGGACGGCGGCAATGTCCTGATCGGCGAATCTCGGGTCGGCTGCGACGTTGGCAATGGGCCGAGGTGTGTAGCGAACCGGCGCACAACGCACACCCGGCAATCGTGCCGCGTCAAGATCCGCCGCAAGGCGTGGCGCGTCGATCCAGGGGGCGCCGAACTGCTCAAACGGCGTCGGAGTTCCCCGGCCTTCGTTGACCCGGGTTTCGCCGACCACACCGATGCCGGGATAGACGAGGGCACTTGCGAACGTCGGGATGTTCGGGCTGGTCGCGATCCACGGTTG
>JANOAW010000643.1:0-4060 GCA_031411355.1 Hyphomicrobiaceae bacterium
TATCGTAGTGCCAGTGTTCAAGATCGCCCGTAATATACGCGCCGCGCTTTAAGACCAATTTGCCGTTTTCCGTCACGATCGGGCGGAAACGACTGGCAGGGTAGACGCCGAGCACGCGCAATTCACTCGAGAAGAACTGCAATTCCTCGAGCGCGCGCGCCACGTTGGCGTCCTGCGGATGACCGTCGATGTCGGCGTAGAACATGGTTGCGGTGAACGACCCGTCGGTCATGTACGATTCGAGCTTGGTCATGTTCACGCCGTTGGTGGCAAAACCGCCGAGGCCCTTGTAGAGAGCTGCCGGTACGTTGCGGACGCGAAACACCAGCGTCGTGATGATCGGGCCCTGGCCGACCGGGGCGTCCTCCGGCTCGGGTGAAAGCACCACGAAGCGCGTGGTGTTGTGGGCGCTGTCTTCGACGTTTTCGGCCAGGATCTTCAGGCCGTAGATGTCGGCGGCCAGGCGCGGGGCCAAAGCGCCTTTGCGTGGGTCGTTCCATTCAGCCACTTCGCGCGCAGCACCAGCCGTATCGCCGGTGACATGCGCGGTCATACCGTGTTCACGCATGAATTTACGGCATTGGCCGATCGCATGCACGTGGCTGTACACGTCCTTGATGCCCTCCAGTGTCGAACTCTTGAGGCCCATCAACTGGAAGCGGATCGGCAAGAAGTGTTCGCCGACGATGTACAGGCCCGACGTCGGAATCAGCCGGTGGATGTCGGCCACGCGGCCTGCGATGGTATTCTCGATCGGGATCATACCGAGCTTGGCGTCGCCCGACTTCACGGCCGCGAGTGCGTCCTCGAACGTCGCGCACGGCATCGGCTCGAGCTTGGGATACATCTCCTGGCAGGCGATGTGTGAATTGGCGCCGGTCTCGCCTTGGAAGCAGATGCGGTCAGCCGCCGATTTCGTGCGCGATGCGGTCGAACGGGATCTCGGTTTGGGTGCGGACATGACGGCTCTGAATGGCGGAAAACTCACGCGTTCCTGACGCTCAGCCGTCATGTGTGGCCGACCGCCCGATTGCAAGCGAAAACACCTGGGCGAGATATCCGATACGTCGGCGCCGCTGTCGTCTATGAAGCCGGCATGACGCGATCCGAAACCGCCACCCCGACCCCACCCGATTTCAGCTGGACGCGCGAAATCGTCGAGACCGTGCGCCTCGCCTGGCCGATGGCGCTGACACAACTCGGCCAGGTCGCGATGTTGACCACCGATCTGGTCTTGATCGGCCGGCTTGGCGAGGCCTCGCTTGCGGCAGCGTCGCTCGGTCATACGGCATTGTTCGCGCTGTTCGTCGTCGGCATGGGGCTGGTGACGGCGGTGGCCCCGCTCGCCTCGCAAGCCTTCGGCGCGCGCGATCCCCGTGGCATGCGCCGCGCCTTGCGGGCCGGTCTACACGCGTCGCTGATTGTCGGCCTGCCCCTGTCGATCCTGCTCCTGTGGGCTGACGTGGCACTGATCAAGCTTGGCCAGGACCCGCGCGCCGCCGAACTTGCGGGCCGCTATCTGATGGGCATGGCGTGGTGTCTGACGCCCGCGTGGATGTTCATCGCCTTGCGCAGTTTCATGGGCGCGGTGAACCGACCCGAACCTGCGCTTTGGATCACCCTGGCGGCCATTCCGTTCAACGGCATTCTGGCATGGTCGTTGATCGAGGGCGCGTTCGGCTTGCCGCGGCTCGGTATCGTCGGCGCAGGCGTCGCGACCACCGTCGTCAACATCGCCATGTGCGCTGCGGGTTTCGCGGTCGTCACGTGGCAGCGGCCATATCGAAAATTTCACGTCCTCGGCCGCCTCTGGCGCTGGAATTCCACGCGCATGAAATCATTGCTCGAGATCGGCCTGCCGATTTCCGGCGCGTTTCTGTTGGAATTCGGATTGTTCGGGTCGGCAGCCTTGTTGATCGGCACTTTCGGTACGACTGCGCTCGCCGCGCACCAGATTGCACTGCAGACGGCGGCGGCCCTGTTCATGATACCGCTCGGCATATCGATGGCGGCGACGGTGCGCGTCGGTCACGCCGTCGGTCGGCGCGATGGCGATGCCGCGCGTCGGGCCGGTTGGACGGCGATCGGGCTCGCGGGTTGCGCGATGGCCCTGATGGCGCTGGCTGTGGTTGTGTCGCGCCACCATATTCCAGCGCTGTTTCTCGGTGCCTCAACCGACGCGGCCGCAGCGACGCATCTGGCCGGCCGGCTACTCTTGCTCGGTGCCGGATTTGCCATCTTCGACGGTGTCCAGACGGTCGCGGCCGGTGCCTTGCGCGGCTTCAGTGACACGACGATACCGCTGATCTGTTCGCTGATCAGCTATTGGGCGATCGGCTTCGTCGCCTGCTGGCTGCTGGCGTTCCGCTTCGGCATCGGTCCCTATGGCGTCTGGATTGGGCTGTCACTCGGCCTCGCGGCCTTCGCCACCATGTTGGTCACGCGCTTCTGGTGGTTGACGCGGAACCGCGTGTTGCCCGTTTGACGCCGTCACGCCTTGGCCTTCACATAGCTGCCGGGCGCATCCTCGATGACACCCAGCCTCGCGCCGGGTTTGCGGCTTTTCACCTTGCCGCCCGAATGAGGCCGCAGCCATTTCACCCAGTGCGGCCACCAGCTGTCGGCGACCTCTTCGGCACCCGCGATCCATTGATCGAGCGTCGCACACTCGGGGTGCGATAGCGGCCGCGAATTTGTCCAATACGGATATTTGGTCTTGCCGGGCGGCGACACGACCCCGGCAATATGGCCCGATCCCGCCAGGATGAACTCCACTGCACCGCCGAACAACTTCGCGCCCGTGAACACGCTGCGTGGTGGCGAGATGTGGTCCTCGCGCGTCGCCAGATGAAAGATCGGCAGCTTCACGCGTCCAAGATCGAGTTTGACGTTGTCGAGGATCATGCGGCCGGTCGCGAGTTTGTTCTCAGCGTAGAATTCGCGCAGATAGAAGGCATGGTTGGCCGGCGGCATGCGCGTCGAATCCTGGTTCCAGTAGAGCAGGTCGAAAGCGGCCGGCTTCTTGCCGAGCATGTAGTTGTTGACGATATAGGGCCACAGCAGATCTTTCGGCCGCAGCATGTTGAACACCGTCGACATGCGCCCGCCGTCGAGATAGCCGTCCCGCTCCATCAAGGCCTCGATGTTTTTGAGCTGGGTCTCGTCGATGAACAACAGCAGGTCGCCGGCTTTCAGGAAATCCAGCTGTGCGACGAGGAAGGTCGCCGAATTGAAATGCTCTTCGTTGCGGGCCGCATGATACGCCAGCGCCGATCCGAGCAGCGTGCCACCGATGCAATAGCCGAGCACGTTGATTTTCGCGACGTTGCATTCGGCCTTGACGGCCTCGGTCGCGGCCATCAGGCCCTGGTGCATATAATCTGCAAACGTCTTATGCGCCAATTTCGCATCTGGATTGACCCACGACACGACGAACACGGTGAAGCCCTGGTCGACCATGTACTTGATCAGGCTCTTCTGCGGACCGAGATCAAGGATGTAGAACTTGTTGATCCACGGCGGCACGATGAGAAAAGGCACGGCGTGCACATCGGGGGTCGACGGGGTATACTGAATGAGCTGGATGATCTCGTTCTGGAACACGACCTTCCCCGGCGTGACGCCAAGATTGCGGCCGACTTCGAAGGCGGTCGTGTCGACCTGCGAGATCTTCAGCATGGCGCCGGATGACTTGAGGTCGCCGCCGAAGTTGCGCGCACCCTCGACCAGGTTCTGCCCGCTCGACTGCAAGGTCGCCCGGATGACTTCGGGATTGGTCATGGGATTGTTGACTGGCGCCATCGCGGCGATCATCTGGCGCAACATGAAGTCAGCCTTGTGCCGCGACCGCTCGTCGATCCCCTCGGTTTCAACAAGCGACGTCGTCATCCACTTGGCAGTCAGCAGGTACGCCTGTTTCCAGAAATCGAAATAGGGATTGGTCGACCACTCCGCGTCCTTGAAGCGGTTGTCACCCTTTTCCGGCGCAGCGACCGGCGGCGGGTCCTGGCCGATCAATTTTTGACCTGTCGATTGCCACAGCTGCATGTAGCCCCGCATC
>JANOAW010000644.1:0-4921 GCA_031411355.1 Hyphomicrobiaceae bacterium
CTGTCGTCGAGGGTCAAATAGCCCAATTTCTTGACGCATTGGCCGCGATTGGCGCCTTTTTCGGTACCGTCGCGGACCTTGACGGTTTCCCACCACTCGTCGGCCGCGCAGTTGTGCTCGAGGCGGACACGCTCTTTTTCCCAGATCTTTTCGCGCACTTGCTTCTGGCGTGTGCGCAGAAACGAGTTCATGGCGCAGCGCACGCCTTCGACCACATCGGCGACACGTGGATTGCGAATATCGGGATTGAGGACGTTGTCGAAACTCGGCAAGGGTAGACTGCAGCCGGCCAGAGACGTGACCGAGGCGAAGAGCGCGAGTTGGCGCAGACGTGACACGAACATGATGCAACCCCACGCGAACGCGTATTTTTAAGCACGACGGTAGCCGAGTTCCGGCACGCCGACTGTGTCGTTTGCGCATCAACAGAAACTCAGTTTTGTCCATGTGCGGGAAGTGGCATCGGTGCGGTCAAACGAGACCCGCGTGTTGGCGCATTGCCAATGCTGCGCGTCTGGTGTTTCGTGCTTATCCTGAACGTCAACTTTCGATCGAGGACTATCCATGAGCGAGAATGCCACCCACCGCCCGGTCGCACATATGGCTGGGTCCGATATCGACATCAGCCAGGCCGATGGTGTGCAGGTCGTCCGCTTCAACCGCATCGATAAGAAAAATGCTTTCTCGCGGCCGATGTATGCAGCCATGGTCGCAGCGCTCGATCATGCCGAAGCCAGCGCCGATATTGCTGTCACGGTGTTCTTTGGTGCAGCCGGTGCTTTTTCGGCCGGCAACGACATGTCCGATTTCGCGGCGCGCGCGCAGGGCAAGGTCATTGCCGATCAGCCGGGTTCGGTGTCGGCTGCGGTATTGATCCGAAAGTTGCCGACGACGACCAAGCCGATGATCGCTGCCGTCGACGGCCTTGCGGTCGGTGTCGGCGTCACCATGCTGCTGCACTGTGATCTCGTTTATGCATCGCCGAATGCCTCGTTCTCGACCCCGTTCGTCAATCTCGGACTGACGCCCGAAGCGGCCTCCAGCCTGATCGGGCCGCAACGCTTGAGTTATGTGCGCGCGTTTGAATTGTTGGTCATGGGCGAGAAATGGTCGGCTGAGCAGGCGCATCAGGCCGGGCTCGTCAATGCCGTGGTGCCGTCGAGCGAGCTTGAAGCCAAGGCAATGAAGGCTGCCCGGGTGCTGGCTGCGAAACCACGCGCGGCGTTGATCGAAAGCCGCCGACTGTTGAAAGGCGATCCGGCGCCGGTGCTTGCGATGATGGAGACGGAGACGGCGGCCTATACGCGTCTGTTGCCCTCGCCCGAGGCGCGGGAAGCGTTCGCGTCGTTTCTGGAAAAACGTGCACCCGATTTCGCCAAGGCACGTGCCGCGATCAAGAAAGCCTGAGCGGGTGTCGGAGCCCCGGCGCCGCTCACAGGCAGCGCCGGGTCGATGGCATGCAGAACGTGTCGGTCAGTGGACCACTTCGAACAGGCCAGCCGCACCCATGCCGCCGCCGATGCACATGGTGACGACGACATGCTTGGCTTTGCGACGGCGACCCTCGATCAAGGCATGACCGACGAGACGGGCGCCCGAGACGCCGTAGGGGTGGCCGACGGCGATGGCGCCGCCGTTGACGTTGAGGCGGTCGTTGGGGATGCCGAGCTTATCGCGCGAATACATGACCTGGACGGCGAACGCTTCGTTCAATTCCCACAGGTCGATGTCCTCGACTTTCAGTCCGGCGCGCTTCAGCAACTTGGGCACGGCAAACACGGGGCCGATGCCCATCTCGTCGGGTTCGCAGCCGGCAACGGCGAAGCCTTTGAAGATACCGAGTGGTTTCAGCCCGCGCTTCGCCGCCTGGGCATCGCTCATGATGATCGCGCAGGATGCGCCGTCTGAGAATTGCGAGGCGTTGCCGGCCGAGATGACGCCGCCCTCGATGGCGGGTTTGATCTTGGCGACACCCTCATAGGTCGTGTCACCGCGAATACCTTCGTCGCTCTTCAAGGTGACGGTTTCTTCCCAGGTGCGCACGACTTCTTTCTTGTCGTTCATTTCAGCTTTGAGCATCTGGACGGTGATGGGCACGATCTCGTCGTTGAATTTGCCGCCTTGCTGAGCCGCGGCGGCGCGCAACTGGCTCTCGACGCCATAGCGATCCTGCGCTTCGCGAGCAATATTGTAGCGCTTGGCCACCATCTCGGCGGTCTGCAGCATATTCCAATAAATCTCCGGCTTCTTGGCTTTCAGCGCAGCGTCGATGCCGTTCTTGCGGTTCATCGTGTTCTGCACGAGGCTGATGCTTTCGACACCGCCGGCGGCAAAAATGTCGGCTTCGCCGGCCTGAATGCGTTGTGCGGCCAAGGCGATGGTCTGGAGGCCCGACGAACAAAAGCGGTTGACGGTCATGCCGGAGACACCGACCGGGCAGCCGGCCATGATGGCGATCTGGCGGGCGATGTTGCCGCCGGTCGCGCCTTCGGGGTTGGCACAGCCCATGATCACGTCTTCGACCTCGCCGGCTTCGACCTTGGCGCGCTCCATGGCGTGTTTGACGACGTGGCCGCCAAGGGTTGCGCCATGTGTGTTGTTGAGGGCGCCTTTGAACGATTTGGCGAGGCCCGTGCGGGCTGTGGAGACGATGACGGCGTCGGCCATGTTAGGGTTCTCCTTTGCGTAAACCTGGAGCGCATATGAGCTGGAACCGGTGTCGTCTGCAACGACTTTGCGACATGGTCCGACGGCGTGCTGGTCAGTGCGCCGACGACTTCCGGCAATCGACGGAATTGTAACGCTAAATTTTAACCAGGTGTCGGCTAGCATACGGGTTCGAGGTGGCATTTGCATGTGCCACCGATCCCTTTCAACGTGTCCCGAGCTGTCTCATGCGTCTCGCACGGCCGGCATTTACAGCGCTCAGCGCGCAGGTCGGGCGCGCAGCAATCGTGGCCGCCGCGTTCACACTCGCAGCAGCCGTGCTGGCGTTGGCGCTGCCGGTCGTGGTCCTGCACGCAATCGAGGCGGCGGAGCGCCGCCAGAGCCTCGAGGCGTTTGCCTGCGTCGCAGCGGTCGGGTGTGTCGCTGCCCTGTTGCGCGCCGCCTTGCTCGCCGCGCGTGATCGTATGCTTCTGCAAGCGGCGTTGTGGTTCGACCACACGGCCGGCAGCGCGGTGTTGACCGACCGTCTCGAGCGCGGCGTGATGCCCGATGCGCTCGAAGCCGACCGAGCCGCACTCGACCGCTGCGTCACGGCCATTTCGGGTCCAGCCGTCGCATCTCTCCTCGACGCGATGGCGGCAATCGTGCCGCTGGCAGTGCTGTCGGCGATCCATCCCGCACTCGGCGCCGTGTCGCTGTTGTGCGTGGCTGGCCTGATCGGGTCGGCACTGGTCCGTGCACGCGCCGCCGCCGCAGCCTCCGGTACCGTCGCATCGACACATGCGGCAGCCGATAAGGCATGGCGGACGGCTGCGGCCAACGGGCCCATGATCGCGGCGCGACGCATGGCGGCCGGTATTGTCGCTGATTGGGCGACCCTGCATCGGACCGCGATCGTCGGGTCTTATGGTTTGGCCCGCCCGGCACGTCGCACGGCGGCCGTGTTGCGCGCGGTCGACGTTGGATCGTGCGTCGTTACGGCCATTGCCGGCGTGTGGCTGGTGCTGGCTGAAAGTCTCACCATCGGTGGGCTCGCAGCCGGCGTCGTCTTGCACATGACTGTGACCCGTGCCGTACTCTTAGCACACGATCGCGTGCCGGAACTCGCGGGCCTCGAATCGGGTCTGCAACATCTCGCAGCCTCGCCCGTCGCGATGGCCGATCGCGCAGCACCGCATGCGCCCGAGGCGCGACGGTCGGCACCGGCGATCGTTGCGGCGCCTGCGTCGATTGATCAACCTGGGGCACAGATCGACATGGGTATGGCCGGCGGTATGGCCGGCGCCTCACAGGCGACGCAGATGCATCCCGCACGCCCGACATTCCGATCGGCCGCCCCGTTGCCGACGGCTCGCCCGCCGGCTGCGTACGGCACTGTCGGCCGCCAGCACGGAGGCACATGAGATGACGAAAATTCCGAAACTCGACGCCACCGTACCGCTGCGCTTCGGTCTCGTCGCTGTCGCGGCCTCAGCCGTCGTCGCGGCCGCCTTGTTCGCGATCGACATCGATCAGGGCCCGGTCGCGTCGGCGGTCGCCGTCAAACGGGCCGAACCTGTCGTCGTGCGCCACGACATGGCCGGCACGCTGGCGCTCATGCACGTGGCAGCCGGAGGCGATGTGGCGGCTGGCGCCATCGTCGCCACATTCGACCGGCGTCACATCGAAAATGAATTGGCGGCTCTGCGCAAGCGCATCGACGCCCGCCGCATGGAAATCGACGGCCTGAAACAAGAGGCCGCCGCCCTTTCGGCCACGGGCGACAAGGCGGCCGTGCGCACCCGCATCGCCGCGCTCGACGCCGAGGCCATCGAAGCCGATCGCGTGATCATCGGCCATTCGGCACGCAGCGCGCTGCTCGAAGGTCAATTGGACCGACTCGAGATCCGCGCGCCCGTGGCGGGTCGCATCGTGGAAATCGTGCAGGGTGGCGCTGGCACGGCACTCGCCGCCAAGGCGCCGCTCGCCATCATTCGGCCGAGCCAAAATCGGCTGCAGATCGACGTGGTTTGGCCGGCATCGGCTGGCGCGCAGCCGGTTGTCGGTCAGGCGGCCCGTGTCTGGATCGCTGGCACGTTCGGACTGGGGAACGCACATGCCGCGAAGGTCGAGAGCGTCGGAGCTGAAACGCCGGTGGAGGGGCACGAGGCACGTCACTATGGCGAAACACGTGCGCGCGTCACGCTCGATGTCGCCGGCACGGAATTGGCCGAAGTCCGCACCAATCCGACACTGAATGTGCAGATCGTGACGG
>JANOAW010000645.1:0-10271 GCA_031411355.1 Hyphomicrobiaceae bacterium
CGCCAGTTTCACGACCACGTCCTGCGCGATGTCCTCGGCGCGCTCACGCGAGCCAGTGAACCGATAGGCGAAGCGGTAAATGCGATCGTAGTGTTCGGTGACGATCCGGCCGAACGCGCTCGAGTCGCCGGCTGCGGCCCGCTTGATCAACTCGCTCACCTCGCCGTCGAGCACACATCACCTCCGGCCGAACGGCCTAAAGTCACAGACTTCGACGCACGAGGCCGGCAATTCCTTTGGGCCGGCCTGTCAGCGAGCCACTCTACGTGATCGGGCGACCGCCGAGGTCGACAACCACGATCTCGGGTGGCGAACCAAATCGCACCGGCAAGCCACTGACGCCAAGCCCCGACGACACGATCAGATGCCGCCCGTCTTCGACGATATGGCCATAAACGAAGCGATTGCGATACCGCGACGGGACGACGGGTGCATAGCCGAGGACGCGCACCTGACCGCCGTGCGTGTGACCGGCAAGGGTCAGCGACACGCGCGCGGGAATGCGCGGAAAGATATCCGGCTCGTGCACCATCAGCACGATCGGCGCATCATCCCGGATTTGCGCCAACGTGCCGTCGAGATCGTCCATGCCGCGATAGCGCCGATAACTGCGACCGTTCTCGGCCACGTACCGACCGCGCAAGGCGAAGGCCCACTGATCACCGATGCCGCACAGCCAGAACGGCAGCGCTTGATCGCCGACACGCTTGACGAGGCGCACGGCGGTGTTCTCGTGCACGCGGATGCCGGCATCGGCGAGCGCCAGGTGCGTCGCTGTCGGACCTTTGCCCGCGCGTTGGGCGGCGGCGTCTTCCCACCAGTCGTGATTGCCGAGAATGGCGTGCACGCCGAGTGGCGCTTTCAAGCGGGACAACCCCTTGGACCAGACCTTGTGTGGCACCGTGCTGCTGAGACGCCGGATGCCGGTACCGGCTTCATAATCGCCGAGCAATAGGATGGCGTCCGGCTGCAAGGCGTTGACGTCGGCGACGATCTGGTCGAGCCGCGCCACGCCGAGCCAAGGTTCGCAGAAATGTGGGTCGGCGATGACAGCCAGGCGGACATCGAGCCCGCTCGGCCAACGCGGCGGCGTCAGCGCGTAGGAGGTGATGCGATGATGCAGGGGCGCATAGCCAAACGCATACCCGCTGGTTGCGACAGCGGCGCTGGCCGTGACGGCTAAGCCCTGCAGGACGTGGCGGCGCGTGATCGATCGCGTCATTGAAAACCGCGCACCATCGTGTGCCCCCTTGGACGACAGTGCCCTGCCGTCGATCCCGCCGCGTTGGACGCGCGACTCAAATTTCGTTCCACACGTCCGTTACGGCAATTCGGCACGGATTTCATTACCTTGGAAATCAGCGCGAAAAGCGTTGGAAGAATGACCACACTTCGTCGGCACCCTCGATGTCGCGATTGCGCGGACCGAGGAAGGCCTCGAACCGTGCTGGACTGATGCGGGATGGCCATTGATGACCACCCCCGTCGATGCGCACGACCATGACGTCGGCATGTTTTGGACAGGTATAGCTGATCCGCGTCACCGTCGAGCGATCGCCCGGCTCGATATCGGACAGCGCTTGCGTAGCGAACGTTTCCGAACAGCCGTTGATATCGCGGAAGTGGGCTGCGGTCGCGTCGGTACCGAGATACGCGCCATGGCGTTGCCAGGGAGTGATCCGATCGGCAGTGCCGTTGAGGATCATGATCGGGACCGGCCGTGACGGCTTACAGGTCGCCGCGAAACTCTCAGTCAGGACCGCGATCGATGCGGCGGCGGCGGCAAACAGATCCGGCCGCTCACAGACGAGCCGATACGTCATCATGCCCCCGTTGGACGCTCCGGTGACATACACACGGCGGCGATCGGCAACGCCGTCCGCGATCAGCTTTTCGACCAACGCTGTCAGAAACGCGACATCGTTGGTGCCGGCGGGCGCGGATTTGCCCCTGATCTCACCGGCGACGCGGCCATCGGCCCAGGCTGAGTTCAGCCCGTCGGGGAGTGCGACCGCAACCCGATGTCTGGACGAAAAATCGGCCCACGCCCCGGTGCGCTCGAACTGCGCCCCCGACATCAGATTGCCGTGCAATGCCAGGATCAACGGTCGGGCATCCCGCGCCGTCGCGCCGTGCAGCTCGTAGGTGCGCGTGCCGCCGCCGACGGTGATGCGCTCGGCAGCAACCGAGGTGGCCAAACTCAAAATCAGGAAAAAACCGACAGTCAGGACATATTTCATCGTGGCGACCCCGTGCGTCCGATCTGGTCTGCAACGCACTGCGGCGGCCATATCCGTCGCATCGATCATGGCGTCGCCCGAGCCGATCGCGCGCCCATGGCGCGGGCGAGCAGGCTGAAGAGTTCAGCCGACACACGTCCAGTCGGCTGCAAGCTGTGCGTCGTTTCGAACGCCCGGATGGCGCGTTCCGTCTCGTCCCCGATGCGGCCGTCGATGCGGCCCGGCTCGAAGCCGAGCGTGGTCAGGGAATGCTGCACCGTCCGCACCACCTGTTCTGCTTCGGGTGAGCGAATTTTGCGCGAGTCGGCTGTCGGCGTGCGTGACGCTGTCGCCCCCTCGCGCATGCGCCTCAACAACACGTCGGTAGCCTCGCCCGTGATCGGCAATGCCGCGTCGTGCTCGTAGGCCATGATCGCGGCGCGCGAGAGCGGGCCGATGATGCCATTGGCGACCACGGGGCCGTAGCCGCGGGCCAACAATTCCTTCTGCACACGCAGGATGATATCGGCATCGCCCTCGGCGTCCGGCAGGCGAGGCAAGCGCGTCGGCCGTGCCGAATCGATGCTGAGGCGCGCGACACGCATCGGCGGCTCAGTGGTCGACACGGCGGCTGTGTCGACGATCACGTCGGCACGTGCGGGCAGGCTGCTGGCACTCGATGCGACCCGGTGTGCCGCTGGTTCCAGCTGCGGCTTCGATGCCGGGCGCGAAGTGGGCGCTGGTGGGATCGATGGGAGCGATGGGATCGATGAATTCGACGGCATCGACGGTGTGATGGGGCCGACCTTGGCGAGCAAAGGCAACACATCGGGTTGAAGCAACAGCGCGTTGACGGCGACGCCGACCATCGTGATGACAAAGCCGCCGAAGATCAGACGCATCACGCCGGGGGACATGGCTCGTACCTTTTCAACGCACACCGAACGCCTACAGTCGAGACAATGTCTTAACGTTCGGTAAAGGTTACGGCGGCGTTACCGGGACGATGCTCAATCTTCAGGCTTGAACGGGCGCGCCAACAACGTCTCGATCGCGGCATCGACGGTGGATTTGCCAGTGACGATGTCGGCGACGGCTGTCGCAACTGGCATGTCGATCCCAAGCGACCGCGCGCGTGCGCTCACGGCACTCGCGGTGAACACACCTTCGGACACGGATTTGCGCGCCCCGAGGATCGCATCGAGCGACAGCCCCTGACCAAGGCTGCGACCGAGGCTCATATTTCGCGATTGCGGGCTGCCGCAGGTCAGCAACAGGTCGCCAAGCCCTGAGAGCCCCATCAGCGTCTCGGCGCGCGCGCCGTGCGCCTCTGCGTAGCGCCGAAGTTCGACAAAGCCGCGGGTCACGAGCGCGGCGTGCGCACTGGCGCCGAGTGCCTTGCCGTCGAGGATGCCGGCGGCGATGGCGAGCACGTTCTTGACCGCGCCACCGATCTGCGTGCCGATCAGATCGTCGCTCTGATACAGTCGGAACAAGCGATAGCCGATGGCCACCGACAACCGTCGGCCGAGTTCAGCGTCCGCCGTCGCGATCGTGAGCGCGACCGGCAGACCACGCACGACGTCGGTTGCAAAGCTCGGGCCCGACATGACCGCTGGAACAGCTTCGGGCAATTCCTCGGCAAGCACGTCGCCCAGCATCCGACCCGTCGCCTGTTCGAACCCCTTCGAACACAAAACGATCGGCGTGCCGGCCGTCACATGCGGGCGCATCGCCGCCATGACGGCCCGGCTGTGCTGCACCGGCGTCACCAGCAGCACGACGGATCGCGATGCCACCGCCGCGATATCGGTCGTCGCACGCAGCGATGCCGACAACGGAACGCCGGGTAGATAGGCGCTGTTGGCGCCAGCCGACTCGATCTCGGCGACGACATCGCGATTGCGCGCCCACAACACGACGTCGCGGCCCGCGCGGGTCAATGTTTCAGCCAGCGCCGTGCCGAATGCGCCGCCACCGACGATGCCGATCGTATCGAAGCTCATGGCGTCTCTTCGCCCGCTCGGCGGTCCCTGGCAAGTTCGGAACCGGGTCGGCGAAGTCTGTCGATAACCGAAGATGAGGCAACGCCGTTACCGCCATGCCCTAGCGCGCGGGGTGCGAATCTCGGCTGTTCGGTTCGACCTGATATCTGCGAAACGCTTCATGTCACAACCGCCAAAACGTCCCCGATACAAACTCGTCGTGCCACCGCCGCCGGTTGCTCTGACCCGCAGCGATCGCGCGTCGATGGCACGGCTGATCGTCGGACCCGCGTGGGGTATCGCCGGCTTCGCCCTCGGTGTGGCGGTCTGGCACGCGTTGGGCTTTTGGGAGTTCGTCGGCAAAACGGTATTGAGGGGCGACGAGGACGAACGCCGCCTGGCGCGTGTGGAGCCACCGACACAGCCGGCTCTGCGCACCACGGGGACCGTGCATGGCCCCAAGCAGATCGTCGCCGGCTACAGCCCCGCCGCGGCCAAAGCGCTGCGCGCATGCTCGCTCGCGACTCCGACGGCTGAGGGTGGCGAGACCATCGTCACGCCGTGCCCGAACTCGACCGCTATCGCAGCCAGCGGTCGCCTTGCACGCAAAAGCGATTTCGGCGCCTCGGCCGAGCCGGAGCCCAAGGCCTGGAGTTTCAAGCTTCTTCTGCCGTGACGGCGGTCGCTCGACGCAGGCCTCAGGTCCCGAGCGGCCAGTGCACCCTGAAAGTCGTCCCGCGCTTGACGTCGGGATCGGAATGCACCTCGATCCGCCCGCCCGCCAATTCGATTGTGCGCTTGACCAGAGCCAGACCGATACCGCTGCTGTCGGGCGACTTGTCGTCGTCGATGCGGCGGAACGGTTCGAAGATGGCAACGTGCCAGTCCGTCGGGATGCCGCTGCCATCATCGATGACGCAGATTTCGAGCTGCGATCCGACGATCGCTCCGTGGACCACGATTTCGCCTTCGCCGACATCGTGATGCTTGACGGCGTTGTCGACGAGGTTGCGCAACATCAGATCGAAGGGTGCGGCAGCCGAGCGGATGGTCGGCCACGTTCCCGTGCGCACGATCCGCAACCCATCCGGCCGACCGATGCTGCCGACGATGTCGTCGACGAGTGTCGACGTCTCGAGTGCCACGACGGCTTCCTGCTGACGGCCGAGCCGCGCGAACTCGAGCAGGCCCGTCAGCATGTTGCCCATGCGGCGCGTGGCCGTCGCGATGTTGGCGGCCGAGGCATGAATGGCGTCGAGATCGGGCGGCTTCTCGTCGAGGGCCTCGTTGACGTCGTCGCTGTAGTAGCGCAGCGCCCGCAACGGCGCCTTCAGATCGTGTGAGATGACGTAGGCGAAATCTTCGAGTTGCTGGTTGACCCGCGCCAATTCGGCGTCGGCGATCCGGCGTTTGCGGTTCTCGTCTTCGACCGCCTGCTCAGCGAGATCCTGCGAAAAGACACGTCCGAGCAACGCCTGATAACTCGACAATTCCGGCCGCCAGAACACCGTGATGTTCATGCGCACCTGTGTTCTCGAGTCCGCCGCCGCGACAATGGCAACGTTCGGGATCGTTAGTGCGACTGGACGCGGCGATGTCCGCAAGGCGTCGATGCTGTCTTCTTGTCCGATCAGCGGCAGCAAGCTCTCCGAGACCGGTTCTCCGATGCGCACGAACGCGGCGATATCGCCGTACGTCCGACGCACGACCAGATCGGTGCCGAACCACAAGAGACCGAACACGCCCCGCTTGCCGATGAAGTCGGCGGCGTCGATGAGTGCGGCATCGCCCTCGAATCGGCTGTTATGGCCAGGTCCATGGGTCATACGTCACGTCTCAGAATGGCCCGCCCGGCTTCCTGGAATGCCGCCACGATGGCATCTCCCGTCAACGCGCTGGTGGACATGACCGGCACGCCGTCGTCGACGAGCGCTTGCAGCACCTTGGGCGTCGCCGGTTGGCCCTCGACCAGATCGGCCTTGTTGAGCACGAGCAATATCGGACGACCGGGAAACGCGTTGCGGTACGAGGTCGCGACCTCGGCCATGATCGTGTGCGTTTCCGGTCGGGACCAGTCGCCGACCACGAACACCGCCGAGGTGCCACGCATGTAGGTTTCCTGACGCAGGATGTTGAGCCCAGCGTTACCGTCCGTGTCCCAGATGACGACGGGCAGGCTTTCGCCTGGCGTTTCGCCGACATCGGGAACCTCGAACGTGAACAAGTCGAATCCGATCGTTCCCCGATAGGTCCCCTCGAACCGGCCGAGAACGAAACGGCGGATGATCGATGTCTTGCCGACGCCAATGTCGCCGAGCAGCATGATCTTGCGGCGCTGGCTCATCGCGGTTCTCCGATGAAAGCGATCTCGAACGAGACGCGCCTGTTGGCACTGCCGACGCCGACGCCCCGACTGATGTCGAGACCTTGGCCGCGGCCGATCGCAATCAACCGATCACGCGGGATGCCGCGGTCGGCGAGCAGGCCAGCGACACGATCCGCGCGCGACTGAGCCAGCGCCGTGTTGGCCTGCAGGTTGCCGCGCTCGTCCGTGTAGCCGAGAATGCGCAACGGCACGTCCGTCTTGGCGAGCAGCGCCACCAGTTGATCGACGACCGCCAGCGCCGCCGGTTCATCCAGCAGATCGGCGCCGTTGGCAAAGAATATGGCACTTCCCCGTGCAGCGGCCTCCAATTGGTCGCGAGCACTCGGCTGGTAGGCCGACACGGGCATGCGGATCGCGTCGACGCGCGCTGTGAGCGCGGTCACGTCCGAACGAAGCGCGGGCACAGTCGCCGCGGCGGCCTGCAAATTCGGCACCGGCGCCAGACCCGCGGCGACCGCCGCCATGTCAGCCGTCAGTTTCGAGTTTTGCGCCTGTATGCGGCTGCGATCGTCCTTGATCGCGTCCTGCAAACGGACCAGCTCGGTTCGGAGAGTGCCGATCTCGGCCAGGCGCGCGCCCAGTTCGTCGGTCTGGCGCCGGTGATCGGCGATTGCCTGCCGCAAGGCGGTAACGTCGCCGCTCAAGTCCGGGGCGCCGCCGGCCGTCGGCACGAGACCAAGCCGGCTCCTGACCATGGCGCGATCCTTGAGCGCACCATCGAGCGCTGCGAGCGTGCGGTCGCGCACGGTGGCCGACGGCATTAAACCACCAACGGTGATGGCGCGACCGCCACGATCAACCTCCAGATGAATGGGAAACCCCTCGAGTTCCGTCACCGATCCGAGCACGGCTTCGGCGGACTGCCGTGTGCGGCCGGTCTCGACGGTTTGCCAGATCCACCACCCGATGCCGGCTAGGATCGGCAGCAGGACGGCCGCAGCGATGGCTTTTGGACGCCAGTTCCGGGTTGGTTTGAAGGTCCGAGCGCGCGTTTCCAGATCGCGGCGCGCGTCACCGAAGCGCCGTTCGCAATCGGCAGCGACTTGGGGAAGAATTCCGGCAACGGCGGTATCGGCCGCGGCGGCGGCGACTTTGTCTCCAGGTTTCGCATCGACCAGCGCTTGGCGATAGTCGGTCAGGACCTGCAGGAACGCATCATCGATCACCTGTTCGACGGCGATCGGCGCCCGTCCGGAACACCGCGCCGCAAGCAGGTAGGCCGACGACGATCGGACGAAGATCTTGTCACCCTTGAGATCGATCGAGCGCAGGCTACCCGGCTTGCCGTCGAAGGCTTCTTCCGAGAACTGCGTGATGCCGGACAGATATCCGGCGATGAGTTCGTCGCGGTTCGAGCGGACGCCGGCGGTCTTGGCCGGCTGGTCGGTGTCCGGCCGCTCCCAATGTGCAACCAGTTGGCCCGAACCTTTGCGGACCAGAAAGAGCTCGTCGACCTTCAACTCCTGTGCCTCGGCAACCACCAGTTCGCCGACCGAGATGCCCAAAGCCTGTGCGCGTTTTTCGAGATCGGACGGCGTCGCCCCCCCGAGCCGGCGGTTGATGTCGGCCATCAAGTCAGCCATGGCGGTACGCACGTATTCCTTCACCAACTTGCCGGTGATCGGATACAGCACGTCGACCATCTCATCCTGGCTGTTGCGCAGCTCGTTCTTGATGGTTTTGACCACCAGAGGCGCAACCGCGCGACTGAGCTGGTCGTGGCGTGTCACCTCCGCCTCGCGAAAGGCGCCGTCCAGAACCACCGCCACGCTTTTCCTCAAGCGCTCCTCGGTGCCGGCGCGTGCGAACACCTGGTCGACACGCTCGAGCATCTCCGTGTGCCGGCTCGATAGTTCTGTGTGGTGATCGTTCTCCTGGGCGGCGAGCGACGCGACACGACGTTGTAGATCGTCCAACCGTTGGCTCTCGGCGTCGAACAGCAGCTCTTTCAACCGCGTGACGTTGGTCGTCATCTCATCCTCGCAACGTCGGCCGCATCGGCCGCGGGTTCGCCTCGTCAGTCGTCAGCGTCACCGCGAGATCTGTTTGACATGATCACCGAGAAGCGCGACGCCGCGGGCAATGTCGTCCAGCATCGCCTTGCGCCGGCTTTCATCCTCGGCCCGCGCGGCGGCCAAGCGTCGCTCCAGATCGAGCAGACGTGCGTCGAACGTCGCCATGCGCGTGTCGATCTCGCGTTTGAATTCGCCGAACAGAAGATCTCTGATCTGGTCCATCTGGGCGTCCGCCGGATCGATTGCCTTGGCTGTCGTCAGGGACACGACATTCGGTGCCCCATGCCCGGACCCGTGCCCGGACCCGCTCGCGCTCATATGACCGCTGCCGTAGCCGGTCGCGCCGGTCGATGGGGAAGTCATGGTCGTCTACTCCACAGACTAAGAGCCGCAGGCTGAGCGGCACTTCGCATCTGAACCGTTCTAGCCCATCCGCTCCACGGATCGAAAGTCAGATCGTATGGTTGACAAGACTGCCACTGAACCGGCGAGGGTGAAAGATAATTGCAGGCGTAACACGTGGAGACCCGGAAATGACCAGGCAGATCATCGTCGCGATGTTCATGTTCTGCGCAACGGTCGCGGGCTTCATCCGACCGGCCAGCGCACAAGCGTCCGTTGTAGTGTACTGTTCGAACATTGCCGAATGGTGCGAGGTATTGCGGCAGACTTTCGAAAAGTCGTCGGGATCGAAAGTCACCATGACGGTCAAGAGCGCGGGCGAAACGCTCGCCCAACTGCGTGCCGAAAAAGATAATCCGCGCGCAGACGTGTGGTGGGGCGGCGGCGCTGAACAATATCTGCAAGCGGCCGAAGCGGGGCTGCTCGAGACCTACCGATCGCCGATGCTCGCCGAGCTGCATCCCTGGGCCCGCCGGCTCGGCGAAATCTCCGACTACAAGGTGTCGGGCATCTATGCCGGCACGCTCGGCATCGTCTGGAACACGGAACAGCTCGCCAAGCGCAAGCTGCCGACGCCCAAATGCTGGGCTGACCTCGTCAAGCCCGAATACAAGGGCGAGCTGCAAATGGCTCACGCAGCCACCTCCGGCACGTCCTATACGTTTATCGCCACGCTCGTGCAGCTGATGGGCGAGGATGCGGCCTTTGGTTATCTGCAAGCTCTGCACGCCAACATGAACCAATATCCCCGGTCAGGTGCAGCCCCGATGCGCAATGTCGCGCAGGGCGAAGCATCCGTCGCCGTCACCTGGATGTTCGCGGCTGTCGCCGAGGCGCAGGCTGGCTTCCCCGTGACCTCGATCGCACCGTGCGAGGGCACCGGTTACGAGATCGGCGCCACGGCGTTGATCAAGGGCGGGAAAAACCCCGACGGCGCCCGCAGATTTCTCGACTTCGCGCTCGGCGCCGAGGCGCAAGCGACCGGCGCGCGCGCCAAGGGCTTTCAAATTCCGTCCAACACGAAGGCGCCGTTGCCGCCCGACACGCCCAAGCTCGACGACGTCAAGCTGATCCCCTACGACGTCGCCAGATACGGCCAAGCCTCGGTCCGGTCCGCATTGATCGCACGCTGGGAGAAGGACGTCGCCAGCCGTCCGAAGTGAAGCCGCGGCCGAGGGGGGCGGGGGATTGGCGCGCCTTACCTGGTTAGCTTGAAGACGCGTTTGATGAGCCGGTTGAACGTGGGCGCGGAGGAAGCGCTGAA
>JANOAW010000646.1:0-2391 GCA_031411355.1 Hyphomicrobiaceae bacterium
CACCAAACCCAAGAAAACCACCGGTTTTCACATGGATTTCAGTCACCTTTCCAGCCGCATCTTCCTTGACGTTTTTTACATCACCAACCTTCTGCCCGTCGGAACCGAACACAGCCAACCCTACCAACGCTTTAGGCCCCGTTGGATTAACTTCTGGGGCTGTGGCCCGAGATCCCGGCGAAACGTCCGGTAGCGTACCTGGAACGGTGGATTTCTTCTCTTGAATGATCGGCGGCTCTTTCGGTGTCGGCCGCGGCGTCGTTTCCGGCAGTGTCGCCAGTGGACTATTGGTGGACGGTGGCACTTGTTGCGCGTGAACCGCGACCAAGGCCTGTGTAGCCATGGCGATCGTCGTCACACTGATCAGCCGTGCCAGTTTGAGAGCGGACATGCTCTTACTCCTTTTCGCACTGATGAACGTCAAGGGTCGCGCACGATCGGCGCGAAGCCAGAAAGCACGTAAGTGCTGTCGGCTGAAATCCTAGACGCAGTTGGTCACGATCCAGTGATCATTTCTGAACAGATGTTCAACTTGGGCTGGCTCCGATCAAGTCGGCCGCCTTCTCGCCGACCATGATCGAAGGTGCATTGGTATTGCCCGACGGCATGGTCGGGAAGATCGACGCGTCCGCGATCCGCAAGCCCGACAATCCGTGTACTTTCAAATCTGCGCCGACGACGGTGTTCGGTCCCGCAGGCCCCATGCGACACGTGCCGATTGGATGATATGCCGTTTGAGAATTCGCGCGAATCCAGCCGAGAATCGCCTCGTCGCTCGCAACCTCGGGGCCGGGCGAAACTTCCTCGCCCCGGAACGGATCCATTGCGCGAGCGCCAAGGATCGTGCGCATCATCCGAAAGCCGGCCGCCGTCACTCGCTGATCGATCGAATCAGCGAGAAAATTGAACCTGATGGCGGGATGCACGTCCGGATCGGACGAGCGAACGTGAATTGAGCCGAGACTTTCGGGTCGCAGTTGGTAGCACGCGACGGTCATGGCCGGATAATCCTGCAGGATGCGCCGCTTGGGATCTTTGACAGCATACGGAATCAAATGCATCTGAACATCCGGCGTTGCAAGATCGCGGTTCGTTTTCAGAAAGGCGACCATCGGAGCTGATGGCAGAGAATAAAACCCACCGCCCGTCGCCGCATAGACGGCCGCTTGCCTGATGCGACCACCCCAGCCGTTCATGCGTTGGTTGTATGACACCGACGATTGTTTCACGCGCCATTGAATGCGGGCATTGATGTGATCACGGAAGTTTTCGCCGACAGCTGGCAGCGCGTGTTGAACATCGATGCCGCAGTGTTGGAGAACGGCGGGACGACCGATGCCCGAGAGTTCGAGCAGCTGCGGCGTTGCGACAGCACCGGCGGATAAAATCACCTCACGCCCGGCCTGCACTTCGATGCGCCGGCCATGTCGCTCGTACACGACACCTGAGCAACGGCGACCGTCGAGCATGACACGACGGACTGCCGCTTCGGTGACAATGGTCAAATTCGGCCGCCCGCGCGCAGGTTTGAGATATGTTTCCGCGACGCTCATGCGCTTGCCCCGACGAATGCTCGCTTGCGTCTTGGCGATGCCCTCCTGATCCTCGCTGTTGTAATCGCGATTGGTCCGATAACCGACTTCTCCCGCCGCCGCGAAAAGGGCATCGTAAAGAGGATTTTGATCCGGCACTTCCGATACGGTCAAAGGCCCGCTGCGGCCGCGACTGGTTAGGCTCTCGCCATCGTACCGCTCGATGCGGTCGAACAGCGGCGCCACATCCGTCCAACTCCATCCGCGGCAACCCATTTGCGCCCAGGTGTCATAGTCGAGCGGTTGGCCACGAACCCAAACCAGTCCGTTGATCGATGACGAACCGCCGAGCAATTTCCCACGTGGCACCGGGATCGCTCTGTTCGCTGTGCCTGGCTCGGGATCGCTTTCGTACAGCCAGTTCGCTGTCGGCTCGTAGATCAGCAGGCCGAACGAGACTGGAAACCGCGAATAGGCATGACTGGCGGCGCCGGCCTCGAGAAGCAGCACGCGCGTCTGCCGATGTTCACTCAGTCGCGACGCAAGGACCGCGCCCGCCGAACCGGCGCCGACAATGATATAGTCATACGTGTTCATGTCGCGCCTGCTGAAGTATCGCCTGCCGCCATTCCGATGATTCATCCGTGCGGTGCCGTCGAGAACGCACGGCCTTGAACATGACACGGAACACTGTACGGGATCATCCACGATCTCGCCCACGCGGTTTTTATTCAGACATCCGATGCCCCCACTTCAGCCCGTCTCACCGCGAGCACGCGTCGGCTACGGCCTCGCGTTTTTCGCAGCCTTCGTCGCCGTTTGGTCGGTCGCGACATTCGGCGGCTTCGTCTCCAAAACG
>JANOAW010000647.1:0-7752 GCA_031411355.1 Hyphomicrobiaceae bacterium
GCACAACGCCGATCACGGCCGAATAGACGCCCGCCAACACCAGGCGCAGAAGATCGGGCACGCCATCGATGACACGAACGGCACACACACCACACTCGCCGCGTTTGCAATCGTGCATCGGGTCTTCGCCTGCCGCGAGGAGCACATCGAGGATAGATTTGTCCGGTGGCACACGAAACGATCGGTTCGATTTCCCGAGCATGACTTCGAACGACCCATCGCTCGATCTCGGCGCAACCGCGGGTGCCACCACACTGTAGAACAACTCGAACGCCAAACGATCGCGCGCCCACCCGAGCGATCGCGCGACATCGATGCCGGCTTTCAACATGGGCTTTGGGCCGCACATGTACACCTTCGGTCGCCCAACCAGCGCTTTGAAAAAACCGGCGATATCGAAAACAGCACCGGCGGCCTCGTCGACATGCACGCGCAGGTCGTCGCCAGCTAAGATCGACATGTCCGAAAGAAACGCCAGCTCGGAGCGTGACCGGGCGGCGTACACGACCGTGAACTTGCGTCCCGTCGCGCGCAACGCGGCCGCCATGCTGATGAGCGGTGTGATGCCGATACCACCACCGACCAACACCACCGGCTCGTCGGCGCTGGAAAGTGGAAAGTTGTTGCGCGGCGCATCCGCGGCCACACTGTCGCCGAGACCGAGGGCATGCATGAACCGCGATCCACCACCGCCGGCCGGCTCGAGACGAACCCCGAGCGTGTAAATCCGTGGTGCCACGCTGGCGGACGCGTCTGGGATCGTGTTCACCAAAGAATATTTGCGGGCACCAACATCGGGAATATCGAACGTGACATGCGCGCCGGCGTCGAATCCAGGCAGGGGCGCTCCATCCGCGCGAGCGAAATCCAACCGTTCAATGGTGTCGGTTTCGCGCCGGCGCGCCATCAGTTGCAGATGAAGTTTCGTCATTGCCGGTCCGTCGTTACACCGCTGCGAGGCGCCCTCGTCGCCAACTCTTATCGGCCGAGTTCCAGGCCATACGCCAGCCGGAACGTTCCGCGAATAAAGGCGCGGCGAAATCGAACCCGTCGATTTCGGAACGCGGTCGTATCGAAATGACCCGACGACGGTGCGCGGGACCGCTGCTTCGGTCGATTGTGCCAGTCCGATCGCGGCACGCGACTTGAAACGGTTCCGCCAGGGTCATCTTCGACAGCCGTGGTCATGAAAGAAAGTTGCCGCGTGTCGCACGCCTCGAGGGGTTCATGACGGTATCATCAAAGACTATATTCATATCGATCGCAGCGCTGCTGGCGACCGTTCAGACGGTGCACGCAGGATCCGTCAACAGCGGTGATACCGCGTGGATGTTGATGTCCACCGGCCTCGTCCTGATGATGGCAATACCCGGCCTCGCAATGTTCTATGGCGGCCTGGTGCGGACTAAGAATTCACTGTCCATGTTCACCCAGGTTTTCGCGGCCGTCTGTCTGGTCTCCATACTGTGGGTTCTGATCGGCTACAGCCTTGTCTATACGAGTGGATCAAAAACGGCCTTTATCGGCGGCTTGTCGAAGGTGATGCTGCGCGGTGTCGGCGTCGATCAGACGGTCACGACAGGCTACAACGGTGCCGACATTCCGGAATTCGTTTTCGTCGTGTTTCAGTTGGCTTTCGCCTGCATCGCACCAGCCATCGTGGTCGGCGCTTTCGCGGAGCGCATGCGCTTTCCCGCCCTCGTCGTGTTCGTCCTCATCTGGACCACGCTGGCATATTTTCCGATCGCACACATGACTTGGTACAGTGCAAATCCCGATGCGATTGCGGATGCGGCTCGCGCCGTGGCGCAAGCGACATCGTCAACGGCGCGCGCCACAGCCGAACTCGCCTTGCGAGCCACCCTTGATGATGCCGGCCTGTTTCGGCAATGGAATGCCCTCGATTTTGCCGGTGGCGGGGCCGTGCACATCAACGCCGGTATTGCTGGACTGGTCGCAGCCCTCGTGATCGGCCATCGCGTCGGCTACGGCCGCGTGTCGATGGCGCCGCACAACCTCATCTTTACGCTGGTCGGTGCGGCGCTGCTCTGGATCGGCTGGCTCGGCTTTAACGCTGGCTCAGCATTGCGCGCCAATGGCGTGGCCGGTCTGGCGATCTTGAACACGATCGTCGCAGCCGCCGCAGCCGCCGTCTCCTGGTCGGCGGCCGAGTGGGTGTTGCGCGGCAAACCGTCGGCCCTCGGCATCGTCTCCGGCGCCCTCGCGGGACTGGTCGCGATTACACCGGGTTGCGGTTTCGCAGGCCCCGGCGGCGCCATCGTCCTTGGTCTGTGCGTTGGCGCGCCGTGCCTGTGGTTCAGCACGACCTTCAAGGCCCGCTATCAATTCGACGATGCACTCGACGTGTTCGGCCTACACTGCATCGCGGGCGTCATCGGCACCATCGCCGTGGCACTTCTGGCCCATCCCGGATTGGGTGGCACGGGCGTCGTCGACTTCGTCGTTCGCCCCGGTCAGGGCGTGATCACCACGTTCGACCCACTGGCTCAGTTGTTCGTTCAAACCAAGATGGTGGTCGTCATCGTCGCTTGGTCGGCTCTGGTGACACTCGGCTCGTTGATGGCCATCGACCGATTGATCGGACTGCGCTCGACGGCCGGCGAAGAAACGCGCGGTCTCGACATCACCGATCATGGAGAGCGCGCTTACAACGCTTGAGCCCAAGAACTTGCAAGCATCGAGGCAGTCACGTGAAAACCATCGATATACAAGCGTTCGAAGACCGCAGTCGACCAGCCGGCGGCCACCCCGTCGTGCTGCTCACGGGCGTGACCGCGATCTCGCGCAGCGCCGTCTTCGTGCTGCGTCCCTTGGACGGCACGCTCGATGTCACCGACACCGACTGGCCGCGCGGAGAAACCGCTCCGGTGGAAACGCGCCTGACGGACGCCGGTGTCGAACTCGTCATCGGCCCCGGTTTCGTCGACAATCCGTTATTGCTGCCGGGTACGCCCGTCAGCATCGACCTGCCCAACGAGGGCATCCGCGGGGAATTTCTCTGGCCGTCGGTTGCCATGCCACACCGCCCGCGGCGGCGTTCGTTGCAGCCTGCACTTGCGGCACCTGTCTCAATATCGGCTCCGGTCTCGGCCCCGGTCTCGGTCAAGGCCGCGTCCCCAGAGCCAGTCTCCAATCGATCCAGATCTGCGCCAGTTCGCGAGGATACCGAAATGAGCGACGCGACACGTGATGGCCCGCGCAACGGGCGCCGTACAGTGTCGAGCGAACCACCGCGCACCGACGACCGCACCGGAGACGACGATGTGCCTTTTTATGCATCTGCACGAGCCGGCTCCCCGCGTGCTGCAGCCGAAGTTGCCTCACGCGGCGTCGCCTTACCGACGTCACGCGGCGGGGTAGCCGCAGCAGCCATCATCGCAACGTTGGCTGTGCAAGCCCTGGCCTACACGCTGATGAGCGCGCGATCACCGGCAGATCCGCCGCGCGAGCAAGCCAATAAAGCGCGCCCCGCTGAAACAGCCATCTACGACGCACTGTCCGCCGGTGACACGGCACCGTCGGGTTTAAAAATTACCGGCGTGTCGACGGCGCGCATGCTCGAGTTGGCCAATGCCAGCCTGTTCGCGGACGCGTCGGCTCGCAACACTCAGGAAGCCGCGTTCTGGCTGAAGCGATACCTGATCGCGACAACAGGTGACGACCGTGCGCGACGTGCCATGACCCAGCTCGGCACGACGTTCGCAGCACCCTCTCGCGGTGCGGCCGATTACAAAAGTGCGCGCCAGGTCTGGGAAATCGCTGCAGCACACGGTGATCCCGTCGCCATGTGCTTCATCGCCAAGTTGTTCGATGCCGGGCTCGATGGGCCCGTCGACCGCATCGCAGCCGAACGGTGGACCGAGTTGGCGCGGCCCCATGGCGGCTGCGGGAACCCGTGACACACACCGCCCGGCACGGCTTTTGAATTCAACTGAACTCAAGAGCCAGCCGTCTGCCGAAACAAGACCACAGGGGTGGGCAACGACATGAGCCTTGACGGGACCATGGATGCGATACCGATCGTGATCGAAGCCGTGCCGACGCATCGCGCGCCGCCGCGCATCCGGCTGATCGGCGACAGCGTCGTGCAGGTGCTGTCGTTCGCGATCTCGCGCGTCACGCTTGAACAGACGCGCCGGACCTTTTGCCAGGACGGTGATGGTGCGGACGCCCTGTTGCAGAGTTTCTCGCCGGACAGCGATGTGCCGGCCGATGCACACGGGTTCACCCTCGATGGTTGTCAATCAGCCGATGCGCTCGCCGGCGAGTGGTTGCCGATGCCATGCCTCAGACGACAAGGGCACGATGGCGAAGATGGCTCGCCGCAAGGTCCGAACAACTGGGTCCGCATCAGGCTTGAATCGGAAGGCTCGGATTTTCGCGTCGTTCTGGCGTTCGACACGTGGCTGGCGAACTCAACTGAAAACGATGCACGAGGGGACGTATCTCCGACTTTGGAAGATGCTCGGCGCGGCACGACCTTCCGTTTCGCGAGCGGTCTCTCCGACCTCGAACATTTCATCGGCGAGCCCTGGATCGACGATTGGATCTCGCTGCCACCGGCAACCGCCGCGATGCCGACGCCCGAGCGCACGCTCGTCCGCCTGGCACAATACGTGACGCTGCTGGCTGCGCTGAAATCCGCCGACCTTCTGCCCGACGTCGAATTATCCGGTTCGGCCGCTGCCGGGTCGGACATGCCGTCGGCACGCCACGTCGATCTCTGCATCACATTTGGCGACGGCGAGGCAGCCGCCTACCTGGTCGATGTGGCTCGCTTCGACGCGGGAGCCGCATCCGCCGTGACGCCTCTTGCGCTGCGCGATCTGCAGCGACCCTGGATCACACATTCCGGTCGTGGCCAGGCGGACGCGGTGTTCTCACGGCCCCATTTCGGCCGCGAGGCATTGTCGCGCCAATCGGGCCGGGTCGATGCATTCGCGTGGCCGAGCCTCGTGCGCGTCGGCGGCGAAGCGACCACATTGCGGCTCCTCCAGCCTGCCGATGCACCCCGAAGCGGCCTGGTGGATGTGCTCGCCAGCCTCCTCGATGATACGCCCAACGATGCCGTATGGCGCGTGGCTGGAGGCGACACACGCTCATCGTTCGTGAGCGGCTCGACGGTTGCCCTGCTCACCGAGGCGGGGGAACGAGTAGCAGGCGAAACCGGCCGTACCAGAGCCACCCGCGCCCGCTTCTCGAACTCGGCTCTGACGGCGCTCACAATCCAGGAATTTGTCGTCCAGGCAATCGCTGCCTCCAACGCCGCCGATCTCGCCACAGACCCCGGCCAGAGGTCTCCGACGCGCCTTGGCACCGTGCGGGTCACACTGCCCGATGCGATGCAGCCCTTCGAGCGCGACATCGCGCATCGGCGCATTCGTGACGGCGTCGCACTCGCGTTCGATGCGCTGCGCTGGACAAGCGAGCACGCACCGGACGTTGCGTTCGCCCCGACCAGAGTTCAAGCAAATCTGCACGCCTACTTGCATAATGAGATCGCGCATCGGTTCGGCGGCAATGCTCCAGCTTACCTTCGCTTGTTGTGCGGGCCGGTTCGCCCCGCGCCGACGTCGATCGCGGTTGCAGCTCTCGAGTTGACCGCGAACAGCCTGGCGATTGACGTTTCCGTTGTTACCGGCGGTGACGACGCCCAACTCGCGCTCTCACCCGACATCGACGACACAGCCGGCGTCGGCCTTGACGATGTCGTCGCAGCGATCGCCGGCCGTGTTGTGGTCCCGGCCCTGGTGCGGCATCTCGAAAAGGCGCGTCTCACCAAACCGCGAGCCTTCCTTGCGCGCATGTTGCAGGCAACGGCCATCGACGACGTGGCAGCCGTTCAAGCGTCGCAACGACTTGTCCACGACACCATTTTGCCCGCGGCTCGCCGCTTGCTGGCATTGCACCATCGTCCCTCGACGTCGGCCGACACGATCCATGTCGACACCACCTTGCGAGCTTTACTGGCCGACAACGTCGATCGCCCGACCCTGCGTCGGCTCGAGGATCTGGCGATCGCCGAGGGCGCCAATGCAACGTCGTTGCTCGATGCGGCGGTGGTCGCATCGGCCGCGGACATCCGGGCCATAGTGACCACGGTGCTTGCCCCCGCGGTACGTGCCGCTTGTCGCACCGTTCGCCGTCGGCGGTGCACGCTCTTGCTGCTCGCCGGCCATCCCGCTGTTACCGGCATCCTTGCCGAGATCGCACTCGCAGAAGCGTGCGTCGCGCCCGACCGCGTCGTCGATCTCACGACCTATCGCTTCGGCGCTTGGGCTGGACCTCATGGCGACGGCGCGGCGTGCCAGGTCGCGGGAAACATGCTCGCGAGCCGCCGAAAGCGAGCGTCCGAACCTGCACCCGCAACGCACTTCGTCGCGTTCGATGATGCATCACCGCGTGGGCGACACCCTCTTTTCACAGTGCATCCAAAACGTGCAGTCACATCGGACGACGTGACGACCAGTTTCAGCTTCGATGGCACTCCGATGTTGCTCGGCGTGTCGCGGATCGATAGCGCGCAATGGCCGCTCAACGCCGTGGCGCGCTTGCAAATGTCCATCGCATCGCCGGCTAAACAACCCGCGCTGCCACTGACAGTGGGCCTCGCGCTCGACAGTTCCGGCACGCTATCGCCCGGAAAAATCGAAATCAGAAGTGTGCGGGACGCGCGCGGGCGAAACTTGCCGCCGACCGTACTGGAATTGAAAGCCGTCACCCGGCGAGGGATCCACGTGCCCATCGACGACGAGCCGCTCGCGCGCATCACAGGTGGAGGGCTCGAATGACGCTCGACGACAATCGACTGGCCGTTTCCTTGAAGCGCCTCGGCGACACCTCCGAGGGACTAGCGGATTGGGTCGCCGCCAACGAACGGCTCATTCCTGGCGAACGCGTCGCGTTGCAGGACGAATTTACGCGCGTGTGTTCGCGAGCGATTGCCGTCGCCGCACTGGTCAGACAGGTCCCGACCCTCGGCGTTATCGGCGCGCCCCGCTCCGGCAAGACCCATCTCATCTCCTCGCTCGCTCAGCGCTCGGGTGCGCCTTTGCTGGTCCAATTTGACGGCATGGCACAACGACTGAACGTTTTGCGTCAGATCGTGCCGGTCGGCAGCCGCTCTTATCTCGGAGCGACGATGCGTTTCACCGCCAAGGCGCGGACGCTGCATCGCGGCTTTCCTTTGCAGCTTCGGTTGCTCTCGACTGCGGAAATCGTGCAGATCTTCGGCACGGCCTTTCTGCGCACGACCGTCGCCGAAGCCCAGGTGCCGCTGACGGCACGTGACGTTCGCGCGCTGCACCTGTCATTGGAACGGAATGTGTCCACGACGCCGGTGGTCGGCTTCAGCGAGGCCGATGCGTTGGCCTTGCGAGACAGCTTTTGCACATCGTTCGGCGACGAACGGTTCGTGCAGGCACTCACGGCATCCGGCTACTGGGACACACTCGTTGAACTCGGACCATGCCAAGGTGCACGGCTATGCGGTCGCCGGCGGCAGCGACATCGCCCTGTGCTGCGACCTGCTCGTGATGGCCGACGATGCCCGCATCGGGTACATGCCGACCCGCGTGTGGGGCTGTCCGACGACGGCGATGTGGACGTTTCGTCTTGGTCCCACGCGCGCCAAGCAGATGATGTTCACCGGCGACACGATCGACGGGACCACCGCCGCCGCCTGGGGGCTCGCGAACGAGTCCGTGCCGCCGCAGGAACTCGACGCTGCAG
>JANOAW010000648.1:0-1793 GCA_031411355.1 Hyphomicrobiaceae bacterium
TTTTGCTCACTACATTTCGTAGCATCGGCGATGCAACGCCGGCAGTCGACCTCGATCGTCTGCAGTGTTAGGGAGCGGCACGCATAAAGTTCGACCTTCGTCGCCTGGGTCGTTGCTGCGGACTCCACGCGTCGCACCGACGCGAACCAGGCGATTGCTTCACCTTGCACGTCAGCGTGTGCAAGTCAGACATATCCAACACTCACCTAGGATATCCATCGCCATGGGTCTTCCTATCTCTATGTCACGCGCTCGACGCGCTTTTCGACAAGGAATTCAGACCGTGACGGCGCAGCCGACGATTCGACCGCTCACCCCCGACGACACGCATGATGTCGCGCGCGTGCTCGGGGAGTCGTACGGCTGGGCGATGCCGCATCTCGCCGGCCGTCACACAGCCGAAGACGACCGCACCTTCGTGAAAGAGCGCCTGTTTGGCTCCGCAGAAATGTCGGGCGCTTTCATCGGCACAGAATTGATCGGCTATGTCGCCTGGCGACCAGAATGGATCGACCATCTCTACGTCGTGCCCGAACAGACCGACCAAGGCATCGGTACAGCGTTGCTCGACGTCATCAAATCCCACCAGCAGCGCATCGATCTGTGGACTTTGGAAAACAACACCCGTGCACGCCGCTTCTACGAAGCCCGAGGCTTCGTCGAGATCCAGCGCACCGACGGCAAGACCAACGAGGAGCAGGAACCGGATCTGCTCTACCGGTGGCTGGCCGACAGCTAAAGTCGTGTGTTGAATGATGAATTAATACTGTTCGCCGTCGATGCCACCCTGACCGATTGGCCAGGGTGGCGACCAAGTTATTTCGCTTGGGCCAGCATATGTTCGACATGGTCCCAATTGACGAGGCTGTCGATGAAGGCCTCGAGATATTTGGGGCGAAGGTTACGATAGTCGATATAGTAGCTGTGCTCCCAGACGTCGCAGCCGAGGATAGGCTGCGCGCCGTGCATGAGCGGATTTTCGCCGTTCGGCGTTTTCATCACTTCCAGCTTCCCACCTTTGACCGCCAACCAGCACCAGCCGGATCCGAACTGCGTGGTTCCGGCCTGGATGAAGTCGGTGCGCATTTTGTCGTAGCCGCCATATGCCGTGACCAGTGCCTCGACTTTGGCGGGCAACGCCTTGCCGCCGCCGCCCTTCTTCATCCAGTTCCAGAAATGAATGTGGTTATAATGCTGGCCGATCTGATTGATGACGGGCTGGTCCTTGGCGGCAAAGGCCTCGACGCAGATGGCTTCGATCGACTTGCCGGCATATTTCGTGCCGTCGCCCGCCAGCGTGTTACCTGCCGTGACGTAAGCATTGTGATGTTTGTCGTGGTGGAATTCCAACGTCTCTTTCGACATGTACGGAGCCAGACTGTCGTAGGCGTATGGCAGCGGGGGAAGTGTGAACGCCATGGGGCACTCCATCGGGGCTGAGGGGTCGTGACATGCAAGGTCGGCACGTTTAGGCGAGGGCGCCAGGGATTGCAAATCGCAGGACGCTGCACAGCACTGCGGTCCAAGACCCATCTCGATATCAGTGTGTGCCATCTCGACGACCGTCACATTACGGGTCGTGACGCGACAAGTTGATCGGCGTATCTGTGAAAATCGTCGCGGACGGCAAGCGACCCAACACAAATTCTGTGCCCGCGCATCGGCCGCCGATGCGACCCAGTCGGCGACAGGGACATAGACCTTGAAACTCAACATCAATTCGGGCAAATCGACGCCACGGGGCGCGCCCGCCTAATTCCGTGGCCGCGATCAGTCGAGGCGCCGTGGCAGAC
>JANOAW010000649.1:0-1656 GCA_031411355.1 Hyphomicrobiaceae bacterium
TTGCCAACCCCGCCTTTTTGATTGGCGATCGACAAAACACGCAACCCTGAGGTGGGCTGAGCCATGGGCACGGTCATGTCCGCACTCCTGATAACGACACGCGCACGCGATCATGTCGACGTCCGCACGATCACCACGCTGGCGTCCGCGTCCGTCAAGCTCGCCCGCAGATCGAGAATCCACGGTCGGCCAACCCCGGCTACATCCGACGCCGCGTCTTTGCCTTTGAGAAAGACACCGACGGTATCAGACCCGAAAAACGGCTCTGCCCATCGGAGCAACTGTGGCATAGCGGCCAACGCCCGTGCAGACACGACATCGACGAGGCCGACCTTAGTGTGATTTGCCTGGCTCTCGATGCGATCTGCAACGATATCCACCGCAATGGCGGACTTCAGTCCGGTCTCTCGGGCCACCTCGCGCAAAAACGCGCATTTGCGCTGATCGCTTTCGATCAAAGTCAGCCGCCAACCGCCCCGCTCGGCAAGCAAGAGACCTGCAACGATACCAGGAAATCCCCCACCGGACCCCAGATCGATCCAATGCCTGGTCCTCTCATCCGGACGAGACCTCAAATCCGAAGTCGAGGTCTGGGGGCTGATCGATTGCGCCGCCAATCCCAGAGCCACCACTTGTGCACTATCTGCAAAATGCCGGTGCCAGACATCCTGCAACGTCGACGGAGCAACAAGGTTGATCGTCTTCTGCCATTTGGCAAGCAAAGTTGCATACACCGTCAAGCGCTCGACTGTTTCACGTGAAACACCGAATTGCGCTGCAAAATCAGAAGCATCACGGATACGATTCGTACGGACAGGTTGCATGAGCACGGCCTCTTGCTGGTGCGCCTTTTGAGCCAAGGCACGGGCCTATTCAAGCCGATCCTGTCGATCATGATCCACTGCTGACGCTGAGTGCCGGTTGAGCCAGCTCACCATTCAGGCAGCATCACCCTTATCCCGCCACCCGAACCCGCTCTCGCCGGCGCACATACGCCAGCAAAATCATCAGCGCTGCCGGTGTCATACCGTCGATGCGGCCGGCTTGAGCCAGCGTCCCGGGTCGATGCCGTTCCAACTTGATTTGCAGCTCAGTCGAAAGCCCGGGAATGCCGGTGAACGAAAACCCGGCCGGGATGACCACCCCTTCGTCCTTTTTCAAAGCCGCCACGTCGTCAGTTTGGCGGTCAACATAGGCCTGATACCGAGCGTCCACCTCCACCTGCCCAGCGGTATGTTCAGAAACACCCGCCAACTCCGGCCACAGCACCTTGAGACGAGCGAAATCCACCCCCGGCAGCGCCAGCAAGTCATAGGCCGAACGCCGACGACCGTCACGCTTGACGTCCAGGCCGGCTTTCACAGCCTCCGACGGCGTAACCGACAACCGCTCTAACATCGCCCGCGCGTCCGCGAGTGCTGCGGCCTTGACATCGAAAGCCGCTCGTCTCTCGTGACCGACAATGCCGAGCGCCATTCCGACAGGCGTCAGACGCTGGTCGGCATTATCCGCCCGCAGCCGCAGCCGAAACTCGGCCCGCGATGTGAACATGCGATACGGTTCGCTGACACCCCGACTGACCAGGTCGTCGATCATGACACCGATGTACCCCTCCGAACGCGAGATCACGAACGGCGCCGCGTCTCCACCGGCACG
>JANOAW010000650.1:0-9609 GCA_031411355.1 Hyphomicrobiaceae bacterium
AAATCACATGCCGCAACAGATCACCAAGAGCGCCGCTGACTTGGTCGAAGAGGCGCGCCGTCAGATCGAAGAGGTCAGTGCGTCATACGCCATCGAGCTTGCCAAAGACCCGAACGTGGTCCTGGTCGACATCCGCGACCCGCGCGAAGGCGAACGCGAAGGCGTGGTCCCCGGCGCATTCCATTGCACACGCGGCATGCTCGAATTCTGGATCGATCCCAAAAGCCCCTACTACAAGCCGAAATTCGGTGAAGACAAAAAGTTTGTGTTCTTCTGCGCCGGCGGTATGCGCTCGATACTTGCTGCCAAGACCGCGCAGGACATGGGGTTGAAGCCCGTCGCGCACATGATCGGCGGCTTCAAGGCGTGGCGCGAGGCTGGCGGGCCGGTCGAGAAGATCACGCCGAAGTCGAGCGCATGAGCGGTACGGTCGCGCCGATCAACGCCCGGCTGCGGCTCGGCGGAGCCGGTCGTTGATGGCGTCGCCGAGGCCCGTTTCGGGGATCCGCATGACGGCGATGGTCGCGACGCCGGTCGCGTCCAGGCGGCGTAGACTTGCGAACAAATTGGCGGCGGCCTCGAGGAGGTTGCCTTGCGGACTAAGGTTGATGATGTTGGCGCCTGTCGCCGGCCCGTCGCCAAAGGACAGCAATGCCTCATCGGGGAGCGCCGTCGCGGCATCGAGACGTACGCGCGCGCGCGGGGCGTAGTGGCTGATGAGTTGCCCAGGTGACACTGGCTTCTCCGAATCGACGTCACCTGCATGCGGTCGATCAATCGGCACGCCGAGGACGGCTTCGATTTCCTCGGCCGTGACGGCCCCTGGTCGCAGCAGCCGCACGCGAGCACCGGTCGCGTCGACGACTGTCGATTCGAGGCCAACTTCAGTCGGCCCACCGTCAAGGATCATATGCAGGACGTCACCGAGGTCGGCCTCGACGTGCTGTGCCGTCGTCGGGCTGACGTGGCCTGACCGGTTGGCACTCGGCGCGGCGATCGGTTTGCGGGCCGCAAGCATCAGGGCATGGGCGATGGGGTGTGCCGGAACTCGCAAAGCGACCGTGTCGAGCCCGGCTGTCGCCAGATCTGAAATGTAGCTTCCCGACAAACGCGGCAATACCATCGTGAACGGCCCCGGCCAGAATGCCGCGGCCAGGGTTCGCGCGCGCTCATCGACGCGGGCCAATCGCTCGGCGATCGCCAGAGCCGGTACGTGCACGATCAATGGATTGAAGACCGGCCGCCGCTTGGCTGAAAACACGGCCGCGACTGCGAGATCGTTGGTCGCATCGGCGCCGAGACCGTACACCGTCTCGGTCGGAAACGCGACGATGCCGGCCTGCGCCAAAAACCGGCCGGCCTCCGCGATGATTTCGGGGGTTGCTGCAAAAACGGGCATCTTCGACGTCCATGACGGCACTAGCGCCTGTGTGGACCACTGATACGCTGAACCGGCAGCTCGACCAAGCGCGATGCGGCATCGCATTGCCGCGCACGCTGAGGACGTGCATGATCTGCCGACGTTTTGTGGGGAGACGACCGTGCAGACATTTACCAGGCGCGCCTTTCTGCGGCACGCGTCCGCATCCGCGTCACTCCTTGGCGCCGGGTCCACCCGACTTGCTGCTCAGTCACGAGATGGAGACCTCGAAGCGCTCGCGTCCGAACTAACGGCTAAATCGGCTGGTCGTGTGGTCCTGCCAGGCGAAGCGGCGCACGCCAAAATCAAGTATTACAATGCACGTTTCGACTGTCTGCGCGACACCGCCTACATTCGTCCGACATCTGATGACGGCGTCCGTCTCGCCATCGAGTGGGCCAATCGGCACGAGCGTAAATTCGCCATTCGCGGTGCCGGGCATTCGTTCGAAGGCAAGTCCAGCCATGCAAGCCTCGTCATCGACATGTCGCAAATGTCCAAACACACGTTCAGGGATGGCATGCTGGACGTCGAAGCCGGCGTTCAGCTCGGCCCGGTCTACGACACGCTCGCTGCCGCGGGTCATATCCTGGCGGCCGGCACCTGCCCGACCGTCGGGCTCATCGGCCACGCACTCGGCGGCGGTATCGGCGACTTCCTGCCGATGTTCGGCTACGCTGCCCAGTCGTTGCGCACGGTCCGGCTGGTGACGATGCACGGCACGTATCTGAAGGTTAGTGACGACGATTTGGTGGTGCTCGGTGGACCGGCATTGCCGACCGGAGCCGTCGAAGCTGCTGAATTGATGCGCGCTTTGCGTGGTGGTGGGCAGGGCTCATTCGGCGTCGTGACCGGCATGACATTTGAGCCTGTCGACGTCAGACGGGCGAAGATCGCCAATTTCAAACTCGAAGTGACCGGTGAGATTGCGCCGCGCCGCGCCGCGGTCTTATTGCAGGCATGGTTCGATTGGCGCCGAACCCTACCGCCCGCCATGCAATCGGTGGTCAGCGCCAAGCTCAATCTCAGTCGATCGGGCGGCGGCTTTGGTTTGGACATCGCCGGCTTGATCGTCGTTCCAGCAGACTCAGGCGTCGACGTCGACGATGTCCGACGCAGCCTCGATCAGCTGTTTGAGGCACAGGATTTCGGCAAGAAGATCTTTCAGAAAAATCTCGACGCCAAGCGGGCGGTCAAAACGTTTCTCGACGACGACGAGACAACCACGAACTCCAAGCGCAAGATGCTGTATGGCTCGTCCGGCGCGCTCGAGCGCGCCTTGCCGGCGGCCGCGATCCGACACCTCGTGCAAAATCTGCGCTCCGACATTTTTGCGTCATTCTACACCTCGGGCGGCCGAACCAAATCAGCGCCGCTGACATCTCTGCACGCCTCCGAGTTCCTGATCGAGTGGTCGACCTACGCGCAACGGCGCACGGCAACGGCGCATCGTCGCATCAGAGACCTGCATACAGCCGTGGTGCGCATCGCAGGCCAGGACGATCGCGCGTTCCCGAATTATCCCGACAGCGACGACCGCAACTATTTTCCCGAGCAGGAAAAACTGCGGACCATCCGCGCTGCGCTCGATCCCGCTGCGGCGAGCACGTCGTCGTTGCTGACGCCATCCCCGCCGACCGACAGCGGATGCCGTTGACGACGATGGACGGCGCGGCGTCATCCACTCCGTTGACCGCGGTCTTTCTGATTTTGTGACTCGATCGCGTCTCGGGCCGTTTTCCACTGTTCGTCCGACCACGTGCGCAATTCATAGAAATTGCCGCCGGTCGCAAGCGCGCTGCCGCCATCCATCATGATCGACTGCCCCGTCAACCAGTCACAGCCATTCGACATCAGGAATGTGGATAAATTCTGCAGTTCCTGCATCGTGCCGGTGCGGCCCATCGGATTTTTCAGCTTCGAGCGCGTGCCGGGTTCTTCGCCAGGATTGAGCCGCTTCGACATGCCTTCGGTCGGAATTTCACCCGGCCCGATACAGTTCAGACGAATGCCGTGACGGGCCCATTCGGTCGCAAGCGACATGGTCATGGTGTGGATGGCGCTTTTGCTCATGGCCGAGGGCACGACGAACGGCGAGCCGTTCAGCACCCATGTGACGATAATGGAAATGACCGAGCGCATCTGGTCGCCCGGTTGCCAACCGGCTGCGACCCAACGCTTGCCGACAGCGTGCGTAACATAGAACGTGCCGTGCATGACGATATTGGCGATGGCGTCGAAACCACGTGGGCTGAGTGCCTCGGTCGGCGAGATGAAATTGCCGGCGGCGTTGTTGACGAGCCCGGTCAAAGGTTTGCGTGCGAAGATGTCGGCGACCATCTCGTCGACGGCCTGGGCGTTGCGGATGTCGACGCCATACGCCGTGACGCTGCCGCCGTGAGCTGCCATCAATGCCGCCGCGGTCTCGTCACATACGGTTTTACGCCGACCACAGATCGCGATGTCCGCGCCAAGGCGCAAGAATTGTTCGGCCATGGCACGGCCGAGACCGGTGCCGCCCCCGGTGACGAGGATGTGGCGACCCTTCAGGATATCGGCTTGAAACAGAGATGGCGCGGAGAGCGGCATGGTTGACCTCGATCGAAACCCGAGACGAGAATGGCCGACGCTGGCGCAGTATGCAAATACGGTGGCGAACTGCGTCTTGTCCTCCAGCCCGTCGTGAGCCCCATGAGCAGCCTCGTCAACATCGAAAAAACCGGCCCGATCACGACCATCACGTTGAACGACCCGGATACACGCAACGCCATTTCCGACGACGCCATGGTCGATGCCGTCGTCATGGCGTTTGAACGCCTCGACCGCGACCCGGACGTTCGCGTCGCCATTCTCACAGGTGCCGGCAAAGCCTTCAGTGCCGGCGGCAATCTCAAGAAGCTCGGCGCACCCGGCGAATTGGGTGGCGGTACGCCCCAGGCCACCCGCCTCGGCTACAAGCATGGCATTCAACGCATTCCACTGGCGATGCATGCGCTCGACGTGCCGGTCATCGCAGCCGTCAACGGGGCCGCCATCGGCGCCGGATGTGACCTCGCCTGCATGTGTGACATCCGCATTGCCGGCACGAGTGCGATCTTTGCGGAAAGCTTCGTCAAAGTCGGCCTCATTCCCGGTGATGGCGGCGCCTGGCTGTTGCAGCGCGTGATCGGCTATGCACGTGCCGCGGAATTGACCTTCACGGGAGAGCAGATCGACGCTCAAAAAGCGCTCGCCTGGGGCCTCGTTTCCGAGGTCGTCGCGGATGCCGATCTCATTGCCCACGCCCGTGCCTTGGCCGAACGGATCGCGGCCAATCCACCGCATGCCGTGCGCATGTCGAAGCGATTGATGGTGCAGGCCCGCATGATGTCACTCGACGCAACCCTGGAACAATCTGCCGCGATGCAGGCGATTGTCCAGACCACCAACGATCACCGTGAGGCGATTGCCGCATTCAAGGAAAAACGCAAACCGAAGTTCAGCGGCAGCTGAACGGTCAGCTAGGACGCACGACTTTGCGCCACAGAAAGAACGACGCCATGCCGCTGCTTGCGACAAGGCCGTAGGCCCACAACGCAAACGCGCCAAAAGCATCCATGGACGCCGCCGCGATCATTGGCCCGACCATGGCGCCGATACCCCAGATCAACATCTGGCTCGAAATCCACGCGATGCGTTGCGCCGGCGGGGCGATATCGCTCGCGTGGGCGAGGCCGAGTGAATAGAGCGACGACGAGAAGCCGCCCCACAACAGCATGAGAAGCAGCCACGTCCACGTGGCGTCGGCCGGTGATCGCAAAAGTACGAGAGACACGACCGCCGCGCCAACGGCGGCCAGCGCCATGATGGTGCGTCGCTCGATATGGTCGGACACGTATGACAGAGGCAGTTGCAAGAGCAGTCCGCCGATCTGAATGACCGCCAGTGTCGTCGCGATGACGGCGACGCTCAATCCAGTTTCAATGCCCCATTTCGGCAGCAGGCCTGGAATGGTCGCGAACAACAGCCCGTGTGCGAGCGCTGCGGCAGCCGCTGCCGGCGCATAGCGGGGCAAATCGAGATAGCTCGACAGCGACAAGCTCGCGACTGGCGGCGGCGTCGGTGCCAGGCGCGGGCGCCACAAGGGTGACACGAGATAGATGGCGGCCGCGACGAGGAAGAGGTTCGTCATGATGCTCGCATCGACAAAGGCGATGACCACTTGGCCGATAGCGAAGGCGAGGCGGATCAACACCATGTAGATGCCGAAAATGAGCCCACGTGTTTCAGCTGTCGTCTGAGCTGCGACCCAGCTTTCGACGAGCACGAAATACGTTGCTGTGACGAAGCCTGCGATGCCGCGCAGAAGTGACCACGCGAACGGTCCCGGAAACGCCCAGTGCAGCATGGCCAAAGTGGCGTTCACTGCGGCGATCGCAAACAAAGTGCGCGTCGAGCCGAGCCGCGCGACGACCCGTGGTCCGATCAGGCAGCCAACCAGAAAGCATGCCGAAAATACGGTTGAGATGGCGCCCGCCGCCGACGCCGAATAGCCGTCCGCCGCCAATCGGACCGGAATGACGGCCGATAGGATGCCGGTGCCGAGTTGGTTGATCGTCACCATCGAAAACAGCGCCGCAATCACGAACACCCGCGTGCGATCGCGAGGCGGGTCGGGTCGATTCGGGTCGGGTCGATTCGGGTCGGGTCGAATGGTGATATCTGTCATGCGCCCAGACCACCGGATCGATGTCGACGATGCACACGAGCCGATGTCACGGCAGAGCGGTTTCCAGCGGAATGAGCTTGTAGCGCATCGCGATCCAGACACCGGCGAAAATGACCGTCGCGAGCGCCGTCGTCATGGCGATGATGCGCAGTGCCTTCGGGGCCACCGGCGCGCTGTCTGGCGTGCCGCGCACGATCTCGCCGCTGTCGCCTTGCGTGCGGACACCGAGCGGCAAGACGGCGAACAGCGTGACCCACCAGATGATGAAATACAGCGCGATACCGAGCACAGGCGACATGTGTCATGCCTTTCCGGTGGCGATCGGCAAGTCGGGGCGAGCGCCCCATTCACTCCACGAGCCATCGTAAATTGCCGTGTCG
The DNA here is from genome assembly GCA_031411355.1 of Hyphomicrobiaceae bacterium. Classification (GTDB taxonomy): domain Bacteria; phylum Pseudomonadota; class Alphaproteobacteria; order Rhizobiales; family Hyphomicrobiaceae; genus JABFRJ01. The sequence goes on from JANOAW010000650.1 coordinate 6,509, forward strand.
GGATATCCGAGTTCGGCCAACGCGAGGGCAATGACACAGGCCGTGACACCCGAGCCGCAACTCGCGACGATGGGTCTGGTTGGGTCGAGACCGGCCGCTGCGACGGCGGCCGCGAGCTCGGATCGAGGTTTGAGTGTGCCGTCGGGGCGCAGCAGATTGGTGAACGGCAAGGATTTCGACGACGGAATATGGCCCGACCTCAGGCCGGCGCGCGGCTCGGGTACACTGCCTTCGAAGCGCGCGGCGGCTCGGGCGTCGACGATCTGCACGTTGGCTTTGCCGACGCTTGCCATCACCTCGTCCGCGCCCCGCACGAGCGCCTCGTTGAAGCGAGCCGTGTAGTGGCGTTCGGTGCGCCGGGTCGGTGGCATATCCTCCAACGCGCGCTGTTCTGTCTTCCAGGCTTTGAAGCCACCGTCGAGGATGCGGACGTTGGCATTGCCCATGATCCGGAACATCCACCATGCCCGCGGCGCTGAATAAAAACCTTCGCTGTCGTAGACGATGATCTGGTGTCCGTCGCCGATGCCCATTTTCTTCATCGTGCTGGCGAATTGCGCCGCCGATGGCAGCATGTGCGGCAGTGCATTGCCTTTGTCGGAAATGGCATCGATGTCGAAGAACATCGCGCCCGGGATGTGAGCCATGGCGTATTCGGCCTTGGCATTGCGCCCGCTTGTCGGCAGATGCAGCGATGCATCGAGAACGACGACGTCGGGGGACGACAGGTGGCTCTCGAGCCAAGCCGTATCGACGAGCCAAGTTGCTGGTGTGGTCATGGTCGCGCATCCAGACGAGTGATCTGCCAGCTGCTACCATAGCCGACGTTCGTCGGACCAGCGGTTAACCGTCCGAAGTGGATATCGGCATGCGCAAGCGCATCTATCTCGCAGGGCCCGAGGTGTTTCTGCCCGACGCCATCGCCGTCGGCGCCCGCAAGAAACAACTGGCCGCGGAGGCAGGCTTCGAGGGCTGTTTTCCCTTGGACTCAGCCGTATCGCTCGATGGCGTGCCGAAACACGAACAGGCGCGCCGTATCTATGCCGCCTGTGAAGACATGATGCGTACGTGTGACCTGGCGATCGCCAATTGCACGCCGTTTCGCGGCGTCTCGATGGACAGCGGTACCGCCTATGAGATCGGCTTCATGCGTGCGCTCGGCCGGCCCGTGCTCGGCTATTCGAATGCCCCAGGATCGTTGGCCGAACGATCCGCGATATTTCGAGCGCTTGGCTCACCCGCATGGGATTGCGATCGACCTGGTGTGGACATCGAGGACTTCGACCATGTCGAAAACCTGATGATCGCGGTTGCGATCGAACGATCGGGCGGCATGCTATCGCCGGCGTCGGAAGTCGGTGTGGATATGGCGGACTTGCGCGGTTACGCCCGGTGTCTGGCGGACGCGCGATCGATCTTTCTCCACGCGTGACACCCGGTCAGAAACCGTAGAGACGGGCTGGATTGTCGACCAGAATTCGTCGAAATGTCTCATCCGAGCCTGCCCAATCCCGCAGCCTGTTCAAGGCCGCGCCATCATCGATGGCCGAGAAGGGCTCGATGATGTCGCGCATCGCGCCCGAGCGTTTCGCGCCGCCCGGATGCGGCCAGTCCGTGCCCCATAGGATGCGGTCACAATTGTCGGCGATCAAGCCGCGTGCGATCGGCGCGGCATCGGCATGGTCGGTTCGCGACGAGATGCGATACGATGCCGACAGTTTCACATAGGCCTTTCCCGAAGCCACGAGCCGACGCACGGCATCGAATCCCGGCTGCGTCGGACCGAGCGCGGCATCCGGTCGGCCGAAATGGTCGATCACCAAGGGCACAGGTAATGTGTGCAACTCAGTGGCCAGCGCTGCGATGACGCTCAGCCGCGCAAACGCCTGCAGATGCCATCCGAGCGGGGCGATACGCTGCGCCGTCGTCGAGAGTTCAGCCCACGCCCGACGCGGATCGAAGACGCCAGCCGTTTCGAGATTGACACGTGCGCCGCGCATCCCGGCGGCATCGAGCGCGCGCAGGGATGTGTCACTGATATCGGCCGAAATTACTGCGACGCCGCGCGCCCGTTCAATGCCCATCGCGGCGATGGCATCGACGCTGACGGCGTTATCGGCTCCATATGGGCTCGGTTGCACGATGACGACGCGCTCGATCCCGAGATGGTTGTGCAGTGCGCGTAAGTCGGCGATGGACGCTTCGCTCGGCGTATAGGCGCGAGAGGGATCATAGGCGTACTGCGCGACGGGCCCGAAAACGTGTGTGTGACAATCGCAGCTGCCGGCCGGGACAGCGACCAGCGGCTTTGTGTGGGAGACACCGAGTATCGTCGTCATGGCAAGGTCTCCATCGTCGCCCGGCGCAGCACCGTGAGGCTGGCTCCGGCGATGCTTTCCAGCAGCTCGAAATCGATCGCCGCCCCACGATCCGCAGGCGTATGAAATCCCGGAAACGTGCCGACCATGCCGGCGAAGCGCCGATATCCCGCGCTGATGATCTGGCCGGATTCGCCCGGGGTCGTGCTCGAGCCGTCGACATAGGTCCGCACAAGCGCCCCGAGCGCATTCCGCACGAGACGTTCTGAAACGGCTGTCCCGACCAGATGTTTCATCGACGGTACGGCGTCGGCCGAATCGAGATTGCGGGCTGCCAGAGACGCACCGAAGTGGAACCAGAATTCGACGTCGTCGACATCGGGTGCACGGCTCGAAAGGAGATGCGTCATACCGAGATGGCCGATTTCGTGGCTGCCCGTGCCGATGACCAAAGCGGGCCGATCTACCGACATAAGCGCTGCCGCCGTGCGCAACAAAACAGCGACACCAGGTCCACGTTCGGCTCCGCAGCCGAACCACCCTGTGAGTGGGGTCGATATCACCAGCGTGCGACCACGACCTGGTTTGTAAGCGCGCACATTGACGGCGCGAGTGTCGGTCATGGTGCCAGTCAACGTCATCGCTGCGTCGACGCGACTGGTTTTGTCAGTCAAGAGACCTAAGTCGCGCGCAGCCACTAGTGGCCTGCCCCGGCTAATATGACTCATGTCCAGCCGACGCGAACACTGTTTCCTGCCTTGTCAGTTTCAACTGATGAGGCAC
>JANOAW010000651.1:0-7799 GCA_031411355.1 Hyphomicrobiaceae bacterium
GCCGTCGCGCGGCCGGTGCGCCCGAAGATGAATTTCTCGATCGCGTCTCGATCGATCAACAGGCTGAGAGCCTGCCGGACAGCCTTGTCCTGCAACGCGGGATGTTTTGACGTAGCGTGCGACCGCTCACCGTCGATCTCGATATTGGGATCGGCGAAATTGATACCGATATGCTCGATACTGCCAGCGGACGTGAACTGGACCTTGCCTTTGCCACCCTGCTCCATTTTGACCAGGATGTCGTCCTCGACCAGCATATTCCAGGCGAAATCGAATTCGCCAGTTTGCAGCACAGAGCGTGCGGCCGAGGCGGCGTCCCCGCCGCCCTTCACTTCGACGCTGTCGAAATGCGGCATGTTCGGCATGTGATACGCCGTATTGATCTCGCCGCGGACGATGTCCCCCGGTTTGAAATCGACGAATTTGTAGGGCCCGGTGCCGACCGGCTTCAGGTTCATCGGCGCGTCACGGGACTTTTCGCCGGTATAGGCGGCAAACAGGTGTTTAGGCAGAATTGCGCCACCATTGCCGACGAAAGCGACGGCCCAGAACGGTGTCGGCTTGGCAAACGTGACTTTGATGGTCAGCCCGTCGATTTTCTCGACCACGACATCACGGTAGGCGGCGATGCTGATGGCCGACGTCGCCGGATTGCGAACGTAATCCCACGTGAAGACGACGTCGTCGGCCGTCATCGGCTGTCCATCATGCCAAGTGACGCCCGGCTTCAATTTCCAAGTGACCGATGTGCCATCGGCCGCGATACTGCCGTCCTCGCGCGACGGAATCTGCGCAGCCAGGACGGGAACCAGATTGCCCTCACCGTCCCAGTTGGCGAGAGGCTCATAGAATATGCGAGCGGCATCGAGATCTTTGACACCCGTCGCAAAATGCGGATTGAGCAGTGTGGGCCCCTGCCAGTAAAGCATTTTCAGATGGCCGCCGCCGCCGCGTTTGGTTGGGGCATACTTTGGCGTCGTTTGCGCCTGGGCGACACCGCTGGCGAACAGGATCTGCGCGGCGATCGGCGCCGTCAGTCCGGCTGCAATCATGCGTTGGACAAAGTCGCGACGCGTTCGGCGACCCGCTTTCACGTCGTCAACGAGGCCACGAATCAGTAACTCACGCATGTGATTGCTCCGGCGAGTCTGACCTCAAGCCGACCTCAGTCAGACACCACCAACTCTGCACACTAAGGTGTCTGACCTCAGGTCAGACACCACCACTGCACACGTAAGGTATCCCACCTCAGGTCAGACACGATTGAATCGACGGCCCTTTATGCCTCGCGATGCCATCCGTTGAGGAGCGCTAGAAGGCTGTCCCAACCACTAAGTGCACACTTGAGCTTCAGCGAAACGGCTTGCACCGACGGCCGATAGACCACGGGAATAACGACAAAATCTTCGATCACGATGTCATTGCACTTGATCAGAAGAGCCGCACGTTTGACCGGATCGAGTTCACCATCCGACGCTGCCAGGGTCTTGTCGTACTCGGCATTCGCGTAACGCGTGTAGTTACGGCCCTGCCATTTGTTGTCTTTGGTCGCCTGCTCGCGAGTGAGGAATTGCTGCATGAACAGCCCCGAGTCGGGCTGTGGCATGGTGGTCGTGAACATCTGGATGTCCGTGTAGAACTTCGGATAGGTATCCGGGTTCGCTACGTCAGACGAGAAGTACACTGACGCCACCACCGACTTGATCTCGATGTCGATGCCAGCCTTCTGGCAGGCTTGCTTGACGATGGCCTGTGTCTTCTGCCGCGGGCCGTTCGTCGATGTCTGATACACCCACTTGAGTTTCACGCCGTCCTTGGCACGGATGCCGTCAGCGCCCTTGGCCCAGCCGGCTTTGTCGAGAATCGCATTGGCCTTGTCGACATTGAACTCGAACTTCGTGTTCTTCGAGCGGTGGCGCTCCGGATTGTTGACGAAGTTGGCGGTCGCATTCCCGGTCCGGCCATAGATGAACTTCTCGACCGAGTTTTTGTCGACCAGGTGGCTCAGCGCTTCACGCACGGCCTTGTCTTGGAACGCTGGATGCTTGGTCTTGAGGCTCGACCGTTCACCGTCGACCTCTTTGTTCGGATCGGTGAAATTGATGCCGATGTGCTCGATGTTGCCGCCGGGTACGATCACCACCCGACCTTTGCCGCCCTGCTCCATCTTGAGCAGGATTTCGTCTTCGACTTGCATGTTCCAGGCGTAATCGAACTCGCCGGTCTGGATGACCGACCGTGCAGCCGAAACCGCGTCGCCGCCGCCTTTCATTTCGAGCGTGTCGAAGTGAGGCATGTTGGCGATGTGGTAGTCGTTGTTGATTTCAGCGCGAACCATGTCGCCGGGCTTGAAGTCGACGAACTTATAGGGGCCGGTTCCGACCGGCTTCAGGTTGGTCGGCGCTTCGCGCGATTTGGCACCGGTAAAGTCGGCAAACAGATGCTTCGGCAAGATCATGCCGCCCAGTCCGACGAAAGCATCGGCCCAGAACGGCTTTGGCTTGTCGAAGCTGACTTTGACGGTGTGGCTGTCGATCTTCTCGACTTTCGCGTCCTTATACGAGCCGGTCGTCACGGCGGCAGTCGCGGGATCTTTGGCGTATTCCCAGTTGAACACCACGTCGTCGGCCGTGAAGTCCTTGCCATCGTGCCACTTCACGCCTTTTTTGAGCTTCCACGTCACCGACATGCCGTCGGCGGCGAGGCCACCGTTTTCCTTGGTCGGCAATGTCTCGGCCAGCACGGCGACGAGGTTGCCTTCTTCGTCCCAGGTCGCGAGCGGCTCATAGAAAATGCGAGATCCGTCCTGGTCCTTCGAGCCGGTCGCAAAATGCGGGTTCAACAGCGTCGGACCTTGCCACCAGAGAATTTTCAGCGCCCCACCGCCGCCGCGCTTGGTCGGGGCATATTTGAATGCGCTCTGTGCCTGGGCCACGCCCTCGTGCATGAGGATCATTGACGCCATCGGCGCCGTCAGCCCAGCAGCCACTATTTTCTGAATGAAACCGCGACGCGACAAGCGTCCCGACTTCACCTGACCAACCAGTCCGCGGATTTTTTTCTCGTCCATTTTTTTCTCGTCCATGGTCTTCCTCCCAGTTTACGAACGCCCTCGACGACAAGCATCGATGCGCGGCATGCTGGCCTGATCAAGCCTGCGCGCATAGCTCCTGTCAACGATCAAACGCGAGCAGCATCCGCTGACGAGCGGTGCAACTTGATCTGGGCGTGAGCACGATCGCATTCGATCCCGGGAGAAAGGCACTTTCCGTCAGCCGTGGTCGGCTGTCGGTGCACTCACACGAGCACCCATGAGGCAGCACGCATGTCGGCGAGCGAAGCCCCGTGAAAGTAGATCGAAGATCCCTGATCGCTGAAGAGGACGTTCTCGCCGACCTGCGCCATGTGCGATATCGCCTGCGTCGCGTCCGTGTATCCGAACCCTGTCAGGCGCAACGTATCCCAGACTTCGAACTGGTAGACGTGGTCCGTGCCCGGCGCGTTTTTCGAGAACATATATGTATCGCTTCCGAGCCCGCCGGACAGGCTGTCGTTGCCGGCCCCGCCCTCGATCGTGTCGCGCCGGTCGGCGTGCGTCGCCCGAAAATAGGCCATCATCGACGCTGACGTCGCAGCCGTGAATTCCGCACTCTCTGAAAATCCGACGACGACCGACGTGCGGTTTGCGCCACCATCGAGCAGCCCGACCCATGACGTCAACCCGTCGACATCCGGGGCCCGGTGCAGGACATTGTTATAGAGCAGGGTGACGAAATCTCTGTTGGACGGCGCGCCATAGCGGATTTGAAATTCAGTTGACGACACAAACCCCTCAGCCACCGAACCGAGCGCCGCGCCCTGATCGAGTTTGTTCGCCCAGTAATCGAGGCCAGCTTCGTCGGGCGCACGATTCAACGTCGCCTGATACAGACGATAACTCTGTCCCGCTTGCAGCTCCTGATCAGATGCGATCTTGAATTCGGCGCTTTCTGAAAACCCGGTGACGACGCCCGCGCGCGTTGCCCCGCTGCCGAGCATGCCGACCCAATAGTTGAGGCCCCCGGCATCTGGCGCGCGATGCAGGACATTGCCGTAGAGGAGGGACACGAAGCCGTTGGCGTCGAGTGCGCCGTAGCGCCCCATGAACTCTGCCGAACCGACAAATCCGCTGGCAACACTGGTAAGCGTGACGCCCGCGTCGAGTTTTGCCGTCCAACCGGCCCAGCCCGCGTCGTCTGGCGCGCGACCCAGCGTCGTCAGATACAGGCGCCGGATCGAAAGCGCCTGTTCGGTCGCGACGACCGGACCATCGCCGATGATCACGTCATCACCGCCATTACCGAGCAGATGATTGGCGAAGCCGTTGCCGAAAATGGTGTCGCGGCCCGCGCCCCCAACGGCATTCTCGATGACCGAGCCACGCCCGATCGCAATGTTGTGCACCAGTCCACCGATCGACGAAAAGGACTCGATCCTCAAATCGATCGTCTGAGTGTTGCCGTAGCCGGAGGTGTCGATTGTATCGATACCGCCGGTATCATAGATGCTGTACGACGGCGCCGTCGCATATGTGTCGAAGTCGTAAAGTCCCCCAGCGTTCGAATGATGCCCGTAAATCGTGTCACCACCGCGCGTCGTGGCATTGATACCATACGTAGTCTGAACCGCGACGATGTCAGCCAACATCGGCGTCATTACGAAGCGATAAGACCCGAATCCCGCCTCTTGCTGATCGAAATACGACATCAGCGTATAGGACCACGTGTCGTTCGCGTAGACATTGTTGACGCCGTACGTGGCCGTGCCGTTGTAAGGGCCGGCATGCCCGAGACCGAGAGTATGTCCGATTTCATGTAGAAACGTCTGGTATGTGTAGCTGTCGAGGGCAGTCGAACCACCCGACCACGTCGATGCGACATTGATCGACGCGCTGTTTCCGGCCCGATTTGCAAACGCGCCAGCGGCGGTGTCGTCCAACAGTATATTGGCCACTCCCGTGGTTTCGACAAACCGCACGGCGGCAAGATCGGCCCACGCCTGAAAGGCGATACGAGCCAGCGCTTTGGCCCCGGATGTCAGACCGCTGATATTATAGCTGATGGTATCGATCGTAAAGTGCGATCCCATCCCATCCCTGAGGTAGGCCGCAATTTGATCGACGGTGTATGTCGGCTTCGGCGAGGCGGCGGAGGCATTGCTCGTATCTTCGCCGACCGGCAGCTGATCGTCATCTCCGGCAAAGCAATTAAACTCAAATATCGCTTGGATCGATTGAACCGATGCATTTGAAAAATCGGGTGATGCCCCGTCGGCTTTATGAGGTTCGTTAATTTGAAAGGCGTCGACTTGGAGTGCACTCGTCATGTAGCCCTCGCGTTTGCTTCCCCGACGCGGCCCTGTGCTGGATAAAAACTGAAATGAATAGTCCTTAAATACACATCAATGGATTCGTGCTTAGCGGTTCGTAAATTCTATGATAAATTATCTTGCATTTTCCGCATTCAAGCCCGTGATCGAGGCGCTGACGTCACGGCTTTGGGGCAGGACTGGGACGTCTGACTGCGACGCGCGAAGTGTTGCATCCAACGCCGCGGCGCGCTTATCTTGGCCTCTCCGAGGGGAGAACATGGCCATGACGTCGGCATTGGATCGGGTACGATCGTTCACGCAGGACTTGACCGCCATCAGGCATGATATTCACGCTCATCCCGAACTCGGCCTTGAGGAGCACAGGACAGCCAAACTCGTGGCGGACCGGCTGCGTGCCTGGGGTATCGCGACGACCGAAGGCGTCGGGGGTACCGGGGTCGTCGGTACGATCAAGGGCTCACTGCCCGGCCAACGCTCGGTCGGCTTGCGAGCGGACATGGACGCACTCGCACTGACTGAACAGACCAGCTTACCCTACGCGTCACGATCACCCGGCAAAATGCATGCGTGCGGCCACGACGGCCACACCACGATGCTGCTTGGCGCCGCACGCTATCTGGCCGAAAATCGGGCTTTCGCCGGCACCGTGCAGCTGATCTTTCAGCCGGCCGAGGAAGGCCGTGGCGGGGCGCTGGCGATGTTGAACGACGGCTTGTTCGAACGCTTCCCCGTCGACGCCGTCTACGGCATGCACAATGCGCCGGGGCTACCGGTCGGCAAGTTCCGCATTCGCAAAGGCGCATGCGCGGCTGGCGGCGCCGGTTGGAAAGTTGTTTTTCGCGGCAAGGGCGGACATGGCGGCAGCACGCCCCACATGACGCAGGACCTGTCGATCGTGCAAGCGCATTTTGTCCTCGGTCTACAGACGATTGTCGGACGCCAGATCGCGCCGCTGGAGCCCAAGGTGATCAGCGTCGGCTATATCGGTGGTGGCGACCTCGCCGCAACCAACGTGATGCCATCACAAATCGTCGTCGGCGGCACCGCGCGCTACTATGCCGATGACGTGCGGCAAACGCTGGAGCGGCGCATCCGCGAACTCGCCACCGCGCTTGCCGAGATGCACGGCGCAACGGCTGAGGTGGAGGTGCAATGGGGTGCCGTGCCGGTGGTCAATCACGATCACGAGACGGATGTCGCAGCGGCGGCAGCCGCCGACGTCGTCGGCATGGACGCGGTCAACACCAACGGCAACCGCAGCACCGGCGGCGAGGATTTCGCGTTCATGCTGCAGCAACGCCCAGGCGCCATCATCAACATCGGCAACGGCGTCGCAGCGGACGGCACGTGGCACGCTCTGCATACACCCAAATATGATTTCAATGACGCGATCATTCCAATCGGAGCCGCGTATTGGATATCGGTTGTGCAACACGAGTTGCGGGTGGGCTGAGACACCCGCCACCGCTTGGCCGCGTTGTCGATCAAATATATTCAGAACCACCGAAAATGAAACCATGAGGTTCAATTTATGCCTGAGCGTCCGCTGAACGCACGTATCGTTACCCCAGCCGTGTCAACCAGCGCCAAATGGGTCGGGCGGATTTTGAGCGGGCTCGTCGTCCTCGCCTTGGCGATGGATGCTACGGGCAAGCTCATCGTCCCCGACGTCATGATCGCCAACAGCCCGCCACTCGGGCTTCCGGCTGATTTAAGCTACCATCGCACCCTCGGTGTAATTTTGGCAGCCAGCACAGCGCTTTATGCGTGGCCGCGCACATCCGTCGTGGGTGCGATCTTGCTGACGGGCTACCTGGGTGGTGCCGTATCCGCTCACCTGCGCGTGGGCAGTCCGCTTGTCTCTTTCACACTCGTCGGAGTGTATATCGGCATCATCATGTGGCTTGGGCTTTGGCTGCGCGACGATCGCGTGCGCAAGCTTTTCATCTGATTTGACGGCGCCCCGGTGGTGCCGTTGCGTTTCGCATCCCGCTCGATCCGGTGTATGGGATGCCGACATCTCACCTGAGCGAGCTCTCGTATGCCCCTCGATACCATCGTCGGCCTGGATCACGTTGTGATTGTCGTGCGCGACCTCGCCAAAGCGGCCGCGGGCTGGCAAGGCCTCGGTTTTACAGTCTCCGATCGGGGCACCCATAGCGCACACATGGGCACCGGCAATCATACACTGATGCTCGGCGAGGATTATCTCGAATTGCTGGGCGTGCTGACGCCGACCGAGCGCAACGCGCCGACGCGCGCGTTGCTCGATCAGCGTGAGGGCATCGAGCGCGTGGCGTTCACGACCACCGACGCGGCCGCAGGCGTCACGGCCCTCCAAGCACGCGGTATTGCGGGTGAAGGTCCCATCGCCTTCAGCCGTCCGGTCGAACTGCCCGACGGACGTGTCAGCGAAGCGCGCTTCGAGA
>JANOAW010000652.1:0-1677 GCA_031411355.1 Hyphomicrobiaceae bacterium
AAGTCAGAAGTGAAAAAGCAGAAGTCAGAAGCGAAGACGAAGTCGAAGGCGGAGAAGAATTAATGGGTCAGAAAGTACATCCCTTTGGATTCCGGCTGGGTTTCAACAAGACCTGGCTTTCGCGCTGGTTTGCGGACAAGGACTACGCGAAGCTCCTGCACGAAGACATCAAGCTGCGCGCTGAGCTGAAGAAGCAGTTCCAGCATGCGGGCGTCGCGAAGATCGAGATCGAGCGCGCGGCCAACAAGCTGAAGATCGACCTGCACACCTCGCGCCCGGGCATCATCATCGGCCGCAAGGGCGCCGAGGTGGACAAGCTCCGCCAGGACCTGCAGAAGAAGACCGGCCGCGAGGTGTTCATCAACATCCTCGAGATCCAGAAGCCGGAACTCGACGCGCAGTTGATCGCCGAGTCGGTTGCGATGCAGCTCGAAAAGCGCATCGCCTTCCGTCGCGCGATGCGTAAGGCCGTCGAGTCCGCGCTGCGGTTTGGCGCGAAGGGCATCAAGATTCGCGTGTCGGGCCGGTTGAACGGCGCGGAAATCGCGCGCTCCGAGTGGTATCTGCACGGCCAGTTGCCGCTGCAGACGCTGCGCGCCGACATCGACTACGGCTTTACGGAAGCGCACACGACCTACGGCACGATCGGTATCAAGACCTGGCTCTACAAGGGCGAGCGTCTGACCCCGCGTGTGGCGCGTGAAGAAGAATTCCGGCAGCCGCGGCGTGCAGCCGGCGGCGACCGTCGCCAGTAACCAGATAACAGTTAATAGATAAGCAGATTCGAGACCACCTATGTTGATGCCGAAGAAAGTGAAGTATCGCAAGCAGCAGCGAGGCCGGATGCGCGGAAAAGCGTATCGCGGGAACACTGTTGCGTTTGGCGATTACGGCCTGATGACGCTCGAGCCGAAGTGGCTGACCGACCGCCAGATCGAAGCGGCGCGCGTGGCCATCTCGCGCAAGATGAAGCGTGGCGGCAAGATCTGGATCCGCGTGTTCCCGGACAAGCTGGTCACCAAGAAGCCGCAGGAAACGCGAATGGGTAAGGGCAAGGGCGCGCCCGAAGGCTGGGTCGCCGTGATCAAGCCGGGCCGGATCCTGTTTGAGATGAATGGGGTTTCTGAAAAGGAAGCGCGCGAGGCCATGCGCCTTGCCTCGGCCAAGTTGCCGATGAAGGTGCGTTTCGTGACGCGCTTTGCTGAGGAGGGCTCGCTATGAAACTCGCGGAACAACTGTCTGAATTGCGCGGCTTGACCGCCGACGACCTGCGCGCCAAAGCGAAGGATCTGGACGAACAGATCTTCCGCGTCCGCCTGCAGCTGTCGATGGGCCAGACCGAGTCGGCCGCCAAAGTGAAGCCGCTGCGCCGTGAACGCGCGCGCGTGAAGACTGTGCTGACGGAAAAATCCAAGGGCGGGAAGGCCTAGTTATGGCGAAAGTAGAAATCACTGGCCGCGTGGTCAGCAGCAAGATGGACAAGAGCATTGTCGTGACGACCGAGCGCAAAGTGCGCGACAGCGTCTACGGCAAGGAACAGAAGCTCACGTCGCGCTTTATGGCGCATGACGAAAACAACGAAGCCAAGGTCGGCGATACCGTCACCCTGGCGCAGAGCCGTCCGCTCAGCCGTCGCAAGCGCTGGTCGCTTGTGCGCGTCGTCCTCAAAGCCAAGAC
>JANOAW010000653.1:0-4212 GCA_031411355.1 Hyphomicrobiaceae bacterium
TCAGCGCATCGGTCAGCTCGCGGCAGCAGGCGAGCACATTATGTCGGCCGTCATGACCAACGCTCGCACCAAAATCGTCTTCGGCGGATTGACGCCGGAGGACGCGGAATTGCTTGAGCCCTATTTGTATATGGGCACCTACGACCTGCAGCGAGTCAAGCAACGACTGACCACACCGGTGACCGTCCGTCACGATGTCGTCTGGCTCGACAACCAGTCGCGGTCAAAAGGATTTTCGGAAACGCACGCGCAATCGACTTCGACGGCCGAAACAACCAGCGACGGAATTTCAGAAACCAACGCCCACTCACTGTCGCAGTCGATGGCATTTTCGGACGGCCTTTCAGACGGAACAAGCCGCTCTGAAAGTTACGACCCCGACGACGACGCGCAGGACGCCATCAATGCCAGTCGCAGCTGTTCGCAAACGCGATCACGCAGCACCTCACGATCGTCAAGCGATGGCACCAGCACCGCGGCCAGTCACACATCGTCGCGGTCGAGCGCGACATCTCACGCCACGTCGCATGCGATGACGACAAGCGATAGCGATAGCCGTGGCCGGGGACAGACATTTATGTCAGTGCTCGAAGAGCGGGCGACACAAACCTACTCGTTGGAGGAACAGCGCTACGAGCGTGCCGCAGAACTTCGCAACATGCCGAACCGGCACGCCGTTCTGAAACTGCCATCGCAGCCCGCGCAACAGTTTCAAACGGCGACTGTCAACACGCCCTTAGCATCACCGGCCGCGATCCGCACCTTCAACCGGCAGACGCTGGAACGAAGTCCCTTCACCCGTCCGCTGGCAGACATCGATGCCGAACTGCGTTTGCGCAATGCCACCCTCACCGAACGCATCGCGCTGGATGTCACGCCGAATGAGCCGAAAACATTTCGCGAGCGCAGACAGACGAAAGTGATCGATGGTTGAATGGTGTACACTATGACGATGACGCACAAGAAACGCAGCAAGCGGTTCGAACGCGACCCCGAGGCCGCACCTCCGATGCACCTGACGTCGCGCGATGTCGCGATCCTCCGCCACGTGTCGCGACACCGGTTTTTAAATTCCAAACAGATCGCGATGCTGGTGGGAGAAAGCCCGCGCATTGTCCGACGGCTCGATGTGATGTTTCGCTGCGGCTATCTTGATCGGCCACGCGCGCAACTTGTTTACTACGCGTCGGCAGGCAGTGAACCGCTGGTGTATGCCATCGGCCGCAAGGGCGCAGGGCCATTCAAAGAATCCTGCCCGTTACGGCCTTGATCGCTTCGGAGCGATCTTCGCGGTAGTTTTCGCGGGCTTGGCGTACGGCTTGGCCGGTGCGTCGGATGATACCGAGGGCGGCGTTGCGGACGCCAGATAATGCACGCGCGCCTGTGCGAACGCGGCAGCGATCCTCATCCATTGAGACGTCGCGGACGTGGTGCAACTTGTTCTCGATCGCCCAATGAGCGCGGTTGAGCGCCAACAGGCGCTCGGGCGATGCCTCGGCCGTCGACAGGCTGGTGATCAGGTAGATCGTTTCGATGCTGGTTTTGCCGCCGATCTCGCGCGTGCGTGTCAGCCGTGCGACCTGCGCCAAGCCGGGCCAATCAAGATACGGCACGACTTCGGCGGTGGCAGCGATCTGACGTGTTTCGATCCGACCGTGCTCTTTGCCAGCCGTTTGTGCGCGGCGCAGATCATGCGGCGGACCGTTGTCGATCCGATTGAGGTCTGAGGGGGGAATGATCGCCGAAGGCCTCGGCGATGCCGGCTTTCAGTGCGGGCTGGTTGTCCTTCACGACGAAGAGGTAATGGCCGTTCTGGTCTCGGATGTGTCGACAGATCTCGCGTTGCGTGAAGATCGCGTCGCCGGTGATGATCGCGCCATCGAGTGGCAGTCCCTTCAACAGAACAAGGGCTGCACTGATCTCGTTCTTGTCGGGCGCAACGACGAGATCGCCAATAACGGCCGACAATTCTGTCGAGAAGGCCGAGAGCACATGAATGGCCTTGGCATCGAGGCGGCGGCTGCCCTTGAGCGTTTTACCGTCGATGGCGATGTGACCCGGCACGGTGCCCTGCATGGCGTAGGACCCGAGCACACGCGCCACTGCGTCCGCATCCAGCGACTGGAAGAAGTAGTGGTACGTCGCGTGGCACGGTGCCTTGCCGTTCGTGATATCGAACAGCGGCAGGGCTTCTGGCCGCAATCGCTGGCCCCATCGATAGACCGCGCGCAGATCGTTCGCGCCGGCCAGCATGGCAGCAATCGCGATGCCGAGCACCGATTTCAACCGATACTGCCGCCCCTTGCGGCCTCGCGCATCCTCGATCTCGCCGAGCGCATCCCACAATGTCCGAGCCATTCGCCACCTCCAAGCTGGTGACCAAGCGATAGAATCCGATTTGCGGGTTATGTCAGCCGGGGATGGATGCGGTTCTTTGAATCACCCTGACGGGCATGTAATCGGCAATTGCAATCGGCGGCCGATTGCGCTTATACACGCTCATCCCATGACACTCGAACTGTTGGCTTATGCGGCTTCAAGTGCCGTATCGGTCGGAAAGAGCGCCCGTATGAGCGACCGCAAACCTCTGATGCCCAAGGCGACGGCCGTCTGGCTGGTGCAGAACACGTCGCTGACCTTCGACCAGATCGCCGAATTCTGTGGTCTGCATCATCTGGAAGTCAAAGGTATCGCTGACGGCGACGTCGCCCAAGGCATTCGTGGCATGGACCCGATCGCCAACGGCCAGCTCACCCGCGATGAAATCGCACGCGCTGAAAAGAACGAAAAACACAAGATGCGCGTCGCCGAAAGCAAGGTCGAGGTGCCCGTCGTCAAGACCAAGCGCGGCCCGCGTTACACGCCGGTTTCCAAGCGTCACGACCGGCCCAACGCGGTATTGTGGCTGTTGAAGGCGCACCCCGAACTCAAGGACGCACAGATCATGCGCCTGGTCGGCACGACCAAGCCGACCATCGCGGCCATCCGTGAGCGCTCGCATTGGAATACTCAGAACCTGGTACCTCAGGACCCCGTCACGCTCGGCATCTGCACCCAGGTCGATCTCGACGCCGAAGTTGCCAAGGCGGCGGAACGCACAGCCAAAGAGCGTCGCGACAACCCCGGCGCCGTCCCGGCCGCCGGCGTGACCTTGCAGCCGACCGAGCGGACCATACCGGGCCTCGAACCACAGCCGGATTTCTCGATGGAAGTCGAAGTACCCGAGCGCACCCGCGCGAGCGACGCCGAGGAAGAGGCGCGCATGCTCGCGCAGCTGCAGCAGATGATGTCCAAGAAGTCCGTGGACGACGACACGGCTCCGTGACCTAAGTCGGCTTGCTGTCGTCCGAAAACGTCGATTCCACGCTATGAGCGACCGTATCGGTCGTGCTAGGCTCCGCATCGGCACTCGTAGTAGCGTCGCGTCGACCTTCCCCGATTGATCGGACGACTTGCATGTCTCCCGCGAACGTATTTTCTCAACCGCGGCTCGCATGTCGAGCCTCGATCGCTATTTTTTTTGCACTGATCACGTCAGTGGTTGGACCGACCAGTGTCCTCGCGCAGGGTAAAGGCGCGTCGGCCGCACAGACTCAGGCCGGTGCAGCCGGCCAGAGCGAATTCGTCGTGCGCGCCAAGCAAGCCATTCTGGTCGACGCCGATTCGGGCGCCGTGATGTTTCAGCACAATGCCGACGAATTGGCGTCGCCCGCCAGCATGTCCAAACTCATGACGCTGGCCGTCCTCTTCCGCGCCCTCAAGGAGGGGCGGACGACGATGGAGACCGAGTTTTTGATGAGCGAGTATGCTTGGCGCACGGGCGGCGGGCCGTCTGGAACGTCGGCCATGTTCGTGCCCATCAACACCAAGGTGCGCGTTAACGAACTGGTCAAGGGCATCATCATTCAATCCGGCAACGACGCGGCCATCTGTGTCGCTGAAGGGCTGGCTGGTGGGGAAGCCGCGTTCGCCAAAATGATGGCCGACGAAGCCCGCAAAATCGGAATGACCAAGTCGACGTTCGCCAATGCCACCGGCCTCTATGCAGCAAACCATCTGATGACGGCCCGCGATCTCGCAATTCTGGCGCGCCATCTGATCCGCGAATATCCCGAATACTACCCGACCTTTGCCGAAAAGGATTTTCCGTACCGCAAGCATAAATTCATCAACCGCAATCCGCTGTTGTTCCTCGGCGGCTTGGGTGCGCTC
>JANOAW010000654.1:0-5367 GCA_031411355.1 Hyphomicrobiaceae bacterium
TGAGCCCCCATTCCGGCTCCGGCGGCTTGACGCCGAGCCCGAGAAACGACAGCCCCGACGCGAGTATCATCGACACCGCAACGAGGCTCATGCCGTAGACGAAAATCGGCCCGAGCACGTTGCCGAGAATGTGCACCCGCACGATCGTGAACCCGTCGGCCCCGCTCGCCCGCGCCGCCTCGACATAATCGCGGCTACGGGTGGCGGTCGTGACACTTTCAGCAACGCGTGCGATCGGCGGCACGAAGACGACCGTCAGCGAGATCAATGCGCTCGCGATACCGGCGCCGAGCGCCCCCGATAATGCGATCGCAAGCAGCACTGATGGAAACGCGAACAGCACGTCGATGGTGCGCATTAGGATGGTGTTCACCCAACCGCCGACGTAGCCGGCGGTGATGCCGATCACCGATCCAGCGAACAGTGCCAGGAATACCGGCGTCACACCCATAAACAGCGACAGACGCCCGCCATAGATCAACCTGGAGAGCATATCGCGTCCAAGTTCGTCGGTCCCGAGCGGAAATCCCGCGGTGCCGGGCGGCCGCAAGCGGCGCAGCGCCATGGCTTTCGAGGGATCCTGCGGCGCGATATACGGCGCGAAGACCGCCATCAAGATCAGCGCCAGGATCACGATGCCCGCACCGACTGCCACCGGATCGCGCCGAAAGCGCAGCCAAACAGTCGTCCAATAACCGGGGGACCGGTGCAGACTGGACGGGCTCGTTTGCGGCTCGGTCGCGGCGACTGTCATCGGGTGGCTATCGGTGCGAAATTGAACGGCGTCGGCATGTCTGTGTCAGCCTCTCTGCACTCGTGGATCGAGCGCCGTCTGCAGCACGTCGACGGCCAGGTTGAGGACGACGAAGAACAGCGCCAGCACCAGGATCGTCCCCTGCAGAAGCGGCAGATCGCGCTGCGAAATCGCGTCAAAAAGCAGCTGCCCGGTGCCCGGCCACGAGAACACCGTCTCGATCAGGATCGATCCGCCGAGCAGATAACCCAACTGAATGCCCATGACGGCGAGCGCGGTCGGGGCGGCGTTCTTGACCACGTGGCGAAACACGCCGATGTGCGACAACCCTTTCGCCCTCAGCCCGGCGATGAATTCCTGGCTGAGGATTTCAGCCACGAGTGCCCGCACCGTGCGCGCGATGATCCCCATGGGAATGACCGACATCGTAATCGCCGGCAGGATCAGATATTGGATGTGCGCCCAATCCCATTTCCACGCGTCCGAACCGCCCGCACCAGCCCCTGTTGCCGGCAGCCAGTTCAAGGTGGCCGAAAAGATGATCACCATCACCATGCCGAGCCAGTAGTGCGGCACGGAAACGCCGACTACGGAGATGAATGACGCCAACTTGTCGATCCAGGTGTCGCGGAAATACCCAGCGACGAAGCCAAACAGCGTGCCAAGAACGAAGCCGATCATCGTCGCCAACGATGCCAGCATCAGCGTGTTGGCAACAGCTTTGGAAACCTCGACGCCGACGGGCCGGCTCGTGCGAATGGAGGTGCCGAGATCGCCGACCGCTGCGCGACCGAGCCAGCGAAAGAATTGCTCGTGGTACGGTCGATCGAAACCGTACAGCGCCATCAATTGGAGTTTCAAGCTTTCGGTCGCATCCGGCGGCAGGACAGAGACCAGAGGATCACCCGGCGCAATATGCACCAGAATGAAGCAGACGAGCGCCACACCGAGCATGATCGGCAGCGTGTAGACGATCCGTTTGGCGATATACGTCAGCACGATTGTCCGCCCCAGCCTCGCCGACCCGATATGCGAGCCGTAGCACGCCCCGAGCGCCATAGATCAATGTCGTTGCACGAATGACAAGCAGCCAATCAGCCGGCGGCTCATCAATGAGGCAAATGGGCGACACCAATAAAGAAGGATGCACCGCCGCGACGGTGCATCCTCGATGTATGCGGCGATCAATCGAGGCCGTCGTTCAACCCATGGCCTTCTTGATCTTGTCGGCAAGATCGATCTTTTCCCAGGAGAAGCCGCCGTCGGCTTCGGGTGCGCGGCCAAAATGGCCGTAAGCTGCAGTGCGCTTGTAGATCGGCTTGGTCAGCTGCAAGGCGCGGCGGATGTGCGTTGGGCGCATCGGGAACAGTTCATTCAGGATCTGCTCGAGCTTGGCATCGCCGTCGGCGCCGTATTTGCCCGTACCCTGCGTGTCGACCAAGAGCGACATCGGCTCGGGGCGCCCGATGGCGTAGGCGACCTGGATCATGCAGCGATCGGCGAGGCCGGCCGCGACGACGTTTTTGGCGAGGTAGCGCGCGGCATAGGCAGCAGAGCGATCGACCTTGGTCGGATCCTTGCCCGAAAATGCGCCGCCGCCGTGCGGGGCGTAGCCGCCGTAGGTGTCGACGATGATTTTACGACCAGTCAGGCCGCAGTCGCCGTCCGGACCGCCGACGACGAAATTACCGGTCGGGTTGACCAGGAAATCCGCGCCGCTTTTCGGCATCCAGCCTTTGGGCAGCGCCGACGTGACGGCATCGCCGATCATTTCCTTGATCAGTTCGGGCGTGTAGTCGCGACCCTTGCCATTGGCCTTGGTATGTTGGGTCGAGACGACGACCTTGGTTGCGCCGATGGCCTTGCCGTTTTCGTATTGGATCGTGACCTGGCTTTTGGCGTCCGGCAAAAGGTCGCCCAATTTGCCCGAGCGGCGCTGTTCCGACAGGATCTTGAGGATCTTGTGCGAGAAATACACCGGCGCCGGCATGAACGAGTTCTTTTCATAGGCCTCGCTGTCGGTGCAGGCGAAACCGAACATCATGCCCTGGTCACCGGCGCCCTCTTCACCCTGCTTTTCGTCGACGCCCATGGCGATGTCGGCGGATTGGCCGTGCAGGAGAACCTCGACGTCGGCGCCGTGGTGAGAGAAGCCGACCTGATCGTAGCCGATGTCTTTGATGACGGCGCGCGCGATGTCGGTGATCATGCCGCGATCGACGACCCACTCGTTCTGGCCGACGAACTGGTGGCTGGCAAACTTGCGGAACAACGGCGCTTGTCCCCGCGCTTCGCCGGCGATCACGACCTTGTTGGTGGTGACCAGCGTTTCGCAGCCGAGGCGCGTGTTGATGGCGCTGTTGTCGGCGATGCCGAGCTTGACGTCGTTGGCGATGAACGCATCGAGAATAGCGTCCGAAATCTGGTCGGCGACCTTATCGGGATGGCCCTCCGAAACGGACTCGGATGTGAATAAATAGGATTTGCGTGACACTGGAGGGTCGTCCTTGCGCGCGGTTGGCTAGAGAAAGACGCGTTTGGCGGCCTTCTTCCACCCTTTCATGGAGGAATCAAGGTCGCCTGACGATCGTCTATGGCGGCGATCCATGCGGCATAAGGCCGAGGCCGCTGCTGGACAGCCAAAGCCGGCGGTGTCAGTGGCTGCGGCAGCAACGACTTCCCGACACGAGCACCACCATGTCCGTCACCTCGTCACCTGCCCGCGGCCGCCTGTTCTTTTTTGCCCCCGGCCCGACCAACATCCCAGACAGCGTTCTTGGCGCCATGCACCGCGCGACGGTCGATTTCTTCGATCCGGGCTTCCTCGCCGTGCAGACGGACGTGGTCGACGGCATCGCAAGGGTGCTCAAAACGAAGCAACAAGTACTGCTCTATGCAGCCAACGGCCACGGCGCCTGGGAGGCGGGTCTGGTCAACTGCTTCGCACCCGGCGAAAAGGTGCTCGTGCTCGAAAGCGGTTATTTCTCGGCCAGTTGGTGCGAGATGGCGCATGATCTCGGCCTCGCCACCGAGACACTGTCGGCCGATTGGCGCCGCGGCGTCGACCTCGCGGGTCTCGAAAAGCGGCTCAAAGCCGATAAGAACCACGACATCAAAGGCATTCTGGTCGTCCACTCCGAGACGGCCACCGGCCTTGCGCATCCGATCGGCGACATTCGCAAATCCATCGACAAAGCTGGCCACCCGGCGCTCCTTCTCGCCGACACGATCTCCTCGCTCGGCTCGTTCGATTTCCGCATGGACGAATGGGCCGTCGATATCGTGGTCGGCGGGAGTCAGAAGGGCCTCATGATGGTCACTGGCATGGCGCTGACTGGCATCAGTGCCAAAGCCATGGCGCGCTCGCAGACCAATTCGACCAGCCGCCGAAGCTATTGGAAATGGGCTGACATGATGAAGACGACGCCGCACCGCATGCCCGGGACAACCCCGGTGCACCTCGTCTACGGCTTACGTGAATCCATCCGCCTGATCGAAGACGAGGGATTGGAAAACGTCTTCCAGCGCCATCGCCGTTTCGCCGACGCGACGCGTGCCGCCATTGCCCATTGGGGTGCAAATAAGCACAACCCCGTCAAAATCTCGTCCAAGGGCATCGAGGGTGCGGTCTCGGCCATCGAACTTCTGTGCCAGGATCCGACACGTGCAGCCGACGGTGTCTCCGCCATTCTGGTGCCGGACGGCCATGACGCCAACGCGCTGCGTCAGCTGGCGCTGTCGCGTTACAATCTGGCGCTTGGTGGCGGCCTTGGGCCGTTGGCCGGCCGCGTCTTCCGCATCGGCCATCTCGGCGACATGAACGAGCCAATGTTGCTCGGCGCGCTCGCGACAGTCGAAATGGCGCTCGCGGAATGCGGCATTCCGCATGTCGCAGGCGGTATTGGCGCCGCGATCGCATAGCTGCGCAAGGCACCGGCGCGCTGAGACGCCAGCCGATCAGGCCGTCAGTCCACCCACACGTTCGACGAACGCTGCGATCTCGGCGACCCCGCGCCCGGCGGTGACGTTGGCGAAGACGAACGGCCTTTCGCCGCGCTGTTTTTTTGCGTCCCGTTCCATGACGCCAAGATCCGCGCCGACATACGGCGCAAGGTCGGTCTTGTTGATGATCAACAGGTCCGAGCGCGTGATGCCGGGGCCGCCCTTGCGCGGGATCTTCTCGCCCTGGGCGACGTCGATCACATACAAAGTCAGGTCCGCGAGTTCTGGCGAAAAGGTGGCTGCGAGATTGTCGCCACCGCTCTCGATCAGGATCACGTCGAGCTTGGGGAATTTTCGGCGCATGGTTTCGATCGCTGCCAGATTGATCGAACAATCCTCACGAATAGCGGTGTGCGGACAGCCGCCTGTTTCAACGCCAATGATGCGGTCTGCCGCCAGCGCCGAGTGATCCACCAGAAACTGGGCGTCTTCCTTGGTGTAGATGTCGTTGGTAACGGCGGCGATGTTGTGCGTGTCGCGGAAGCGTTGGCACAGCTCAAGCGTAAGCGCCGTTTTGCCGGAACCGACAGGACCGCCAATCCCCACGCGCAAAGGGCCGTGCGGCCCGTTTGGTGCAAGGCGGCCGTGCGGCCCGCGTTGTGCGTTCGGGC
>JANOAW010000655.1:0-2160 GCA_031411355.1 Hyphomicrobiaceae bacterium
CGCGCCCTGCCGGCGGACGGTCTGCACGTACGCGCAGAGGATCCGGCGGACGTGGTCGCGATGATGCTCGCCGGGCCCGTGCTTCGCTTTGATCGCGCTATCGGTGGCGTCGTCATCGATCGGGCAGACCGCCAGGGCGAAGGCGGTATCGGTCATTGCCAGATGGCAGGTAATGCCGGCGGCGGTGACCAGGCCGCCATAGAGGCGGGACAGGTCCGCCAGGCGGCCATCGTCGATGAGCTGGGCGCGGGTGATGCGGAAAACGGGTTCGCCGAATTCGAAGTCTTCAACGCTCATTTAAGCCTCTGCCGACCAGGTCGGCGTTAAGAGAACGGGGCGGGATGGCGAGCGCCTATCCCGAATCGATCGGCGCGCGTTACCGGCGCGCCGATCGGTGAAGGATCAAACCGCCATTTCGAGGGCGAGCTCGAGCGCGCTTTCCTTAAACTGGGCGGCGCGACCGTGCAGACCGATCGATGCCATCATGCGGTTTTCGTCTTTGTCGCGCTGAGTGGCGCCGCGCGTGGTCGATCCATGGTCGATGAGCTCGGTAACGGCATTGAGCGCGCTCCACCAGGTGCCGGCGATGCCGCCGACGCGTTGCCGTGGCGATTCGAGATTCACGCGCACTGACGAGACGTCATTGTCTCGGATCGTCTTTGCGCGGCCCTCAACTGCAACGGACGGGAATAGCTTCTCCAGATACGTTTCGAGCTCGGACGACGTGTAGCGTTTGCCCGCCAGGTGCCGGCACGCGGCGGCGTGTTCGGTGAATTGCTGGTCATACTGCGAGAGCATGAACCGCGCCTGCCGCATCTTCGAGGCGATGTCGCCACTGTGCCGGATCGTGACAATCGACTCTTTGCCGGACCGCAGGGCAGCGCTAAGGGTGTTCCAGCAGACAACCCGGGTTGCGGTCGGCAGGCCGCGGATTGCGCCCGTGCCATCGTGCGCCATCGTCAACAGAACATATCGATAGACGTCGTCACCCTGGGCGATCGTGTCGACGGATGGCAGGCGCCCGAGCATCCACACGATCCGGCCATCTTTGAGCGCGCCGGCGCTTTCATACTTGAGGATTCCATCCTGCAGGAGTGAGTCGAGGAATTGAAACGCCTCGACGTTCTGAATCACCTTGTATCCATCGCCGACGATGCCCAGGATCGCGCCGGTATCACTCCGCACGTTGGCCAGGTGTTCGGGCGCTTCGATGTCGCGGACCACGTCGCCCTCGGGCGTTGCGATCGTCTTACGTGCAACCAGGGGCACTTGGTCGACCGTCCAATTGAGACCGGCGGCCTCGATGGCCGTTGCACTGTCTGGAGCATGATCCAGCACCGTTCCGAGACCGTGCCAGGCGGGTTTGAGTGCGAAGAATGCTTCTGCTTTGCCCGATGCCTGCGAAATGAGATGTGCCACTGAAAACCATCCTGCCGACCAGGTCGGCGTGAAAGAAAGATGCCGACCAGGTCGGCGTTGAGAGAACCCGTTGTCAGTCACATCGACCGTCAACAACAGAAAAGATATCGTCGCGGAATAACGTGTCAATCAAATAAATCGAGGTTTTTAATGGGGTTTTTGAACAGTCAAGCTTGTTGCAAGCGGTGTGCCGCGACGGGCGATTTTTGCTTTGGGTCCTCCCAAGCCACCGGGGTAGCTCGAGAGGGGGCTTCATGTCGGGGGGCACACGAATGCGCACATCGAAAAAGGTGGGTTACAGGGTTGCGCTTTTGGCGGCGCGGGCGATTGCAGGCGTGGGCGGGGTGGGTGAGCGTACGTGACGCGGGGTGACGGGGCCGATCGTCACGCTGCGTAACAGTGGGTCACGCTGCGTAACAGCTCGCCGATGCGGCGGTGATGCGACGTGCTGTGTGGAGAAACTGCAGTGCGCGAGGGGATTGGGATTGTAAATCGGTGGGGGTGCGTAAGATGTGCGAATTGAGGTGCGTGAAGGAGAAGGTATGAGCAGCACGGTCGAAGGCACCGTCGCTTGGCTGAAGAAGCAGCCTCCAGAAAAAAGAGCTGGGATTCTCAACTACCTGGAGCGGTCACCGAGTCGTGAGGTGCGCAGGATCGCTGCGGCTGCGCGCGCGGCGATTCATCTTGCTGAGAAGCACGCGTGCTCGAAGACGCGCGTCGATGCGTTCCGGTTCCACGATG
>JANOAW010000656.1:0-4978 GCA_031411355.1 Hyphomicrobiaceae bacterium
GCCATGGCAACCGCCGCAAGCCTGGGTCATCTTCGGATATTCGGCCTTGAAGCTCGCTTCGTCCTTGATCGCAGCCGAAGCCGCTTTGGCATCTGCCGCCCACTTGTCTGCGACCGCATTGAAATCGGCGCGGGCTGTCCAGACTTTGGCCGTCGCCTCGGTGGCGCCGACCTTGGAATCATCGGGGAACAGAGTCTTGAATTTCGGTGCACCCTCTTCGATGGCCTTCAGCACGGTTTGCACGGCTGCCAGATCGAACGGAGCCTCGCCCTTGGTCATTTTGAATGGAGCCGATCCGGCCTTGGCGATGGTGCGCATGACTTCGCGGCGTTGTTTGATGGCATCGGCATTTTGAGCGTGCACGACCGTCGCACCGAGCGCGATGGTGGCGGCGACGGCGATATAACGAAGCATTGTGTCGACTCCCTCGATCAGCCGGTGTGCCGATGAGTTCCCACTCCCGACTGCCGGCCATTGCAAAAGCGCGCGGCGAAACCCGCATGCCCCCGATCAAGATATGCGGGGTTCAGCCGAAGTAAATCTCCAGGCGGGTATTTCTGCTGCACTTTATTTTGATCCCACGGGTGCGGAACTATGGAATAACTTGCCAGCCGGGGGCGTCGCGACACGCTGGACGATGACGAGGTCGGGGTCTCATGAACGTGCAGAAGCAGGCCATCGCCGGGGAAATCCCGCGTTTGAGGCGGTATGCTCGAGCCCTCTGCGGGTCCGATGTCGAGGCCGACGACCTCGTCCAAGAGACGCTCGCACGCGCGCTCGCGCATCTCGGTCATTGGATCGCAGGCGATAACCCGCGGAAATGGCTGTTTGCTATTTTGCACAACCACTACGTTGACGGTGTGCGGCGATCGACGCGGCGCCCCCTGCATGTCAGCATCGACGCCGGTGATTTTACGCCGACATCGGCCGGTGCGGACGCCGGCCTTCGGCACGATCTGGATCGTGGGCTGCAGGCGCTGGCGGAAGACCAGAGGCGTGTGCTGTTGCTGGTCGGGTTGGAGGGGCTGAGTTATGCCGAAACCGCCGACATCTTGAATATTCCGATCGGCACGGTCATGTCCCGCTTGGCCCGGGGGCGGGAGAAATTGCGGCGCGAAATGATGTGTGACATCGATGCCGACGACGTGGCGATCCTCGCGCCCGTGCAATTGCGGAAGGTGCCATGACCCACCCAACCGACACGCAATTCATCAAAGACGCCGATCTGCACGCCTATCTCGATGGCGAGTTGGCAGTGGCCGACGAGCCGAGCGTGCAGGCGCGCTTGAAAGTCGATACGGACGCACGCATTCTCGTCATGTCGCTCACCGTACAGCGCGAGGCTTTGCAGACCAAATACCCGCTGCCAGACGATTGTCCCAAGACCAAGGCGTTGATCGAAGCGGTCTTGAACGGGCGGATGTGAGGGTGTGCGGCGGTTCGCCTCACTTCGAGACTGGTCAGCCGCGTCAAAGATCGCTATAGGTCGCAGCGATTTGGACGGGCCGGCGCCGCGAGGGGCCGGTGTTTCGTCTATAGAATGAAACGATATCCGGCTCTGATAAGCCGGCGAATTCAGTCGGAGACGATACCGTGGCCGTTCCCAAGAAAAAAGTTTCGCGCATGAAGCGCGGTTTCCGTCGCTCGGCCGATGCCCTCAAGACTCCGACCTACATCGAAGACGCCGACTCGGGCGAACTCCGCCGTCCCCACCACATCGACCTCAAGTCCGGTAAATATCGCGGCCGCCAGATTTTGCCGGCCAAGAGCGACGTGACGAGCTGACCGCATAGACTACGCTTCGGCAACCGCATGCTCACGCATGCGTACGAAAGCTCGCATCCATGCTCCGCAGCCTGCGCCTTCTCCCACTGACGATCTTTCCGTTGCTCGCCTATAACGTCCTGGCGTTCACGCTCGGCGGGACCGAGGCAGCGCAGTGGTTCGTCGCGCCGCGGTTCACCGTGCCGTTGCCACTCGGCGGTATGTGGGCTGTGTCCGTCGGTGACATTTTGCTGTTCGCGATGCTCGGTGTTTTGTTTCTCGAATTACTGAAGTCGACGTCGACTGCGACCACCGTGATGCTCGATCATATGCTGGCGATGGTGGTGTTCATCGTCTGCCTGATCGAGTTTCTGGTTGTCTATCGCTGCGGCGGGTCGGTCTTTTTTGCGATCCTGATCGCGGCCCTCATCGACGTCGTCGCCGGCTTCTCGATCAGCATGCGCGTCGCTCAACGCTCCGTCGGTATCGGTTCCGTTTGACCTCACGCGGGCGGCATGATGCTGTCGCCAAGGTTCCGCCGTGTGGCAATGGAACCGTCACAATCGTGCGCTAATTGAGTCGGGCTTCAGGGAGGCACCAATGTCGTTACGAATTCTACCACTGCTGTTCATTCCATTCGTCATCTACAACTTGATGGCGTTTGCGAACGTCGACTTCGGACGGTCGGTGTTCGGTCTGCCGTTGCCGAGCGGCGCACGTTGGGAGTTTACCAACGGTGATCTGATCATCTTGCTGACGATGTTTCTGCTCTTCATCGAGTTGATCAAGGCGACCTTCACATCGACCAGTGCCATGATCGATCACGGCCTGTCCATGCTGGTCTTCATCGCCTGCTTGATCGAGTTCATCATCGCCAAACCGGCCGGTACGTCGGTGTTCTTCTTCATCATGATGGCCTCGTTGATCGACGTGGTCGCGGGCTTCTCCATCGGCATGCGCGCCGCGCGTCGCGATCTCAATCTCGGTGGCGACAGCTGATCAACCGCCGCGCTGCGTTGGAATGACGAGGGCGGATCACGTCGTGGTCCGCCCTTTTGCTGTGCTGGGTTCGACTTGAGCGAGGGGCTCAAGAACCAGGCGCATCCAGCTTGCGCGTCAGGCTCTCGAACTCGCGGCGCAGTTCCTCGTTCTTGAAAATCTGCTCGAACGTCGGCGCCTCGAGCTTCTGGATCGCCTCGAATGATTGCGCGCTGTCACGCATCAGGTTGCGCAACTGAAAGCTCGCTTCCACGGTCTCGTAGGTGTTGTCGGCGATGCGCAGGTCGTGGGCGGCGCGGGCGCGCGTGCGGGCGATCTGCTCGCGTTGCTGACGCAGATACCGCTGATAGCCCTTGGCCGCGTCGTCAGCGAGCCGTTGACTGGTCAGATTGGCTTCCAACATGCGCTTCTGATCGGGGCGGTTCTCGGCCTTCAGCAATTCCTGCGTCTTTGCGCGAGCGGCGGCGATATCCTTCGTGATGGCATCGAGTTTGGGCAGATATTGCGTGTCGATCTTCTGGATCGACATATCCTGCGCATGCACCAGCATCGCGAACAAAGCCGCGTGCATGGCGAAATATTTGCGCGCGGCTTCGATGTTTTCACCGCTCTGCGCCATTAACTTCGATAACTGCGTGTCGATCACTTTTGCCGAGTTGAACACCGCGACGAGGCGCACGAGGTCGCCGGACAGCACGCCATCGAGCAACAGGTCGACCTGCTCCTGGGTCAAGTTGATGCCGGCTTTCTGCAACGCCGCGAATACCTCGACCTTGGCCTTCTTGATCTCTTCCTTGTTCAGCTCGATTTTCCGCTGACTGTCGACGACGTCCTTGGCCAAGCTGTCGACGGTGTCGGTGATCATGCCGGGCAAAACGCCGTCTTTCGGCGCGGTCAGCTGTTTTTCGCGCAGCGTGACGATGCGGTTTTCGAGATCGCGGATGTTCTTTCGATTGGTCTCGATGCGCTTCTGTACCTCGACCACCGGCACGTCCGAGACGATGCCAAGCACGGCATCCATCAAGTCGCGGATCTTCTTTTCGCGATCCTCGCGCGTCTCGGTAAAGATGGGTGGCAGCACGAAATCACTGCGCGGGGGCAATTTGGTCGCCTCGCCGCGGTTTCTCGCCGTGTCCTGCAGGATGGCGTCGACGGCGCGCATCAGGCGTTGCGCTTGATCGAACTGCGTGTCGCCTTGACGTGGATCGGGCGTGGGCTCGACTTTCGACAGCTCTCCGGGCCGCGTTGCGTTGGGGCTGGTCTCCTGCTTTTTCAGCAGGTCTCCGATGCTGTCACGCGCCGCGGTCTGCGCCGCAGCGATCGTGCCCGCGCCCATCACGCTCACCAACGAGAGGGCGGCCAGAAACGAACGATGGCGGGTCATGGCGATCCCTGAAGACAGTTGCAGCGGCCTATCCCGCGGGAATGCGGCAGATCGATGGTTCGGCACCGAATCGATCACTTCACCATACGGTGTCGCGTGCATCACCACGAGTGGCCGCAATTTTCGCCGGCAAGCGCCCATCAAGTCACAGCCACCGCCTCGCCGCGTTCGGCCGCGGCGGCGGTGCGCGCGCGTTCGGCCTCGCGTTTGGCCTCGCGCATGCGCAGAAGCTCGAACAGAACGGCGCCGGAGACGGTGATCACGATGATCACCACCGCAAGTGCCGAGATTGCCGGCGTCGTGCCCTGACGCACGCGACCGGCGAGAACGGTCGTCAGGGTTTTGTCGGCGAGAATGGCGAAGGTCGTGGTGTTGTAGTTCTCAAACGACGACAGGAACGCGATCGCCGCAGCCGAGACGATGGCCGGCATCATGTAGGGCAGAAACACGTGCCGAAACACCTGTGTCGGCGACGCGCCGAGGTCGAGGGCGGCTTCCTCCTGCGAGCGGTCATAACGCTGGATGCGGGCCATGAAGATGAGCATGCAATAGGCTGAAATGTAGGTGCATTGGCCGAGAACGGCGAGGACCATCCCCTTATAGAATACCTCGGTGCCCGCGATATCTGCGACGTCACGCCAGAATATGACGGTCGAAATACCGAGAATTACGCCCGGAGTGAGAACTGGCGATACGACGACGAGATAATAGATCGACCGCGCCCGCGCATAGACCTGGGTCATCACCATAGCGCCGGCCAATCCGAGTGGCACGGCGAGGCAGACGACGAAGACGCCGATGATCAGGCTGTTGCGGAAGCCTTCGTTGAGG
>JANOAW010000657.1:0-3682 GCA_031411355.1 Hyphomicrobiaceae bacterium
ACCTCAAAGCCGGCCCCGACGACTGGCACGATGACCACGCTTACGCCCTCGACGGTCGCACCACGAACTATCAGGAAGCCACCCGCGCCTTCTGGCGCCAGACCGTACTGCCGCTCGCCACCCGTATATCGTCAGCGCTCAGCCAATGGCTCGCCGCGCCCCACGGGCTAACGCTCAAATTCGACCTCGACCAGGTCGACGCCCTCACGCCCGAGCGCCTCATTTGCCCACCGCGGGGAGCGCAACGCTCAGCATTCAACATACCGACCCCCATGCCCCATCTCGGCCATCCCTTCGAAATCAAATCCATACTGCCCGACGGCACCTTCGAGGGCTACGCGTCCCTGTTCGATCGCGAAGATCTCGGACGCGACGTCATACTGCCGGGCGCCTTCACCGAGAGCCTTGCCCGGCGCAAGGCCGCTGGTATCAAGTTGCTCTACCAGCACGATCCCGCCGAACCGATCGGTGTCTGGGACGCATTGCGCGAAGACGCGAAAGGCCTTTACGCTCGCGGCCGCTTGTTGCTGTCCGTATCACGGGCGCGCGAGGTTCATGCGCTGCTCGAAGCCGGCGCGCTCGACGGCTTATCCATCGGCTTTAAAGCTGTCTCGGCGCGACGCGATACCAAATCCAGCGTGCGCCGCATTTCAAAGATCGATCTGTGGGAAATCTCCATCGTCACGTTTCCGATGTTGCCCGACGCACGCATCGCAAGCGTCGGCAAACGCCTCGCCGCACCTTACGCGCGCAGCGCGCGTGAATTCGAGCGTTGGCTGACGACCGAAGGGCGTTTCACCCAGATCGAAGCGCGCGCGCTCCTCGGCCACGGTTTGCGCGGTCTCCACGCCCTCGATGCCGCCAACGGCACCACCCGTCTGTCGTCAGCGATCCGTGCGGCGACGCGCGCCATGCAATCCTAACTCCTACCCTGCGAAAACATGACCGACCTGACAAACGACTTCCAAGACTTCACGCGCGCCTTCGAGGCGTACAAGGACACCAACGATCGACGACTGGCCGAGATCGAACGTCGCGACCCTGATCCGCTGACCGACGAGAAGTTGGCGCGCATCGATCGAACGCTCGATGACCTTTCGATCAAGATGCAACGCCCGCATCTCGCGACCAACCCTCGCGGCGGTGCGTCCTCCCTGGAAACACGCGCCCACAAAGCCGCATTTGACACCTATGTCCGTAAAGGCGACGCCGCGTCGTTGTCGGCGATCGAAGCCAAGGCGCTCAGCGCCGGCTCGAATCCCGACGGTGGTTTCACGATCCCGCCCGAAATCGAAGCCCGCGTGAATACGGGACTGCGCAATATCTCGCCGATCCGTTCGATCGCCGGCATTCGCCAAGTTTCGTCGACGGTCTTCAAGAAACCATATGCGACCAACGGCTTCGCTACC
This sequence comes from Hyphomicrobiaceae bacterium, assembly GCA_031411355.1. GTDB lineage: Bacteria > Pseudomonadota > Alphaproteobacteria > Rhizobiales > Hyphomicrobiaceae > JABFRJ01. Next base: position 1,410 of record JANOAW010000657.1, read on the forward strand.
GGCTGGGTTGGCGAGATCGCGGCACGCCCGGAGACGGCGTCCCCGACGCTCGTGTCGCTCGACTTCCCGACCATGGAACTCTACGCGATGCCGGCCGCTTCGCCGCAGCTGCTCGACGACAGCGCCGTCGACGTCGAACAATGGATTGCCGACGAAGTGAACCTCGTTTTCGCGCAGCAGGAAGGCACGGCTTTTGTCGTCGGTGACGGTGTCGCAAAGCCCAAGGGTTTTCTTGCCTACGCGAAAGTCGACAACGCGGCGTGGAGCCACGGCAACGTCGGTTTCATCAAGACGGGAACCGCCGGTGCTTTTCCTGCCAGCAATGCCAGCGACAAGTTGATCGACCTCGCCTACGCCGTGAACGCCGGCTATCGCGCCAACGGAACTTTCGTCATGAACCGCGCGACACAATCAGCGGTTCGAAAGCTGAAAGATGGTCAGGGCGCGTATCTCTGGCAACCATCAGGCCAAGCCGGCGCTCCGTCGACACTGATGGGCTTTCCGTTGGTCGAAGCCGAGGACATGCCCGATATCGCAGCGGACAGTTATGCGATCGCATTCGGTGATTTCAAACGTGGTTATCTCGTGGTCGACCGCATCGGAATTCGGGTGTTGCGCGATCCGTATTCAGCCAAACCTTATGTCTTGTTCTACACGACCAAGCGGGTCGGTGGCGGTATTCAGGATTTCGCCGCACTGAAACTGCTCAAGTTCGGCGTCTGACCGATTGCGTCCTTTCCCGCTCTCGAGCGGGAGAGGCGCCAACCATGATCTTTAATATGACACTCATCCAACGCACGCCGCCGGCGATCGAACCCGTTTCGATCGCCGATGCCAAGGCGCACCTGAGACTGGAAACGAATGCGGACGATCTCGTCGTCGCCGCGCTGATCGTCGCCGCGCGACAGCAGATCGAAACGTCGCTGCAAGTATGTCTGATCGCGCGGACTTTTGCCCTCTTCCTCGACGCTTGGCCTGAACCGAACGTGCCCGTCACCGTACCGGTCGCGCCGGTGGTCGACCTCATCGCCGTGCGAAGCTTCGCGCCCGACGACATATCGACGACGCTCGAGCTGGCCAACTTCGAATTCGATCCCGGACCGCCGGCGCGGATCGCCCGGCGCGGTGGCATCGGAACGTTCGGACGACTACGCCGCATGAATGCCATCGAGTTCACCTTCGCCGCTGGTTTCGGTCCGTCCCAATCCGATATTCCCCAATCGATCCGTCAGGCTGTGTTGCATCGCGTGACGCAGCTCTATGAACATCGCGGATCGTCGACCGAAGGCGTGCCGCCTCTGCCGGTCGACCCGCTGATTGCGCCGTGGCGCCGACCGAGACTGGTGTAGTCATGGCCAAACGACCCGACATCGCAGCGCTGCGCCACCGCCTCGTACTCGAGTATCCGCGACGCGAAAGTGATGGCGCTGGCGGCAACATCACGACGTGGCTGGCACTTGCCGACATATGGGCGCGGATTACACCGCGCGCCGGCAGCGAAGCCACCCTCGCGGATGGCCGCAAGGGCCGCCTCGTGGTCGACGTGGTCGTGCGCGCACGACCGGAAATCCTACCCGCGCGCCGTTTGCGAGGCGTCGACCGCATCTACGACATTCATGCCGTGGAACCGCTGACGAGCGACGGCGCCTATTTCAACGTGCGCTGCGAGGTTCGAAATCTGTAAGCCCAGTCACCTCGGAAACAGCCGGCCGATCTCGTCGCAATCATCATGAGGACCGTGTCCTCCAATGCATGAGCCATTTCATGTCGTCATCCGCTCTCGCCCTGCAACAATCCATCTTCGCCGAACTTCGGGGGCATCCCGTTATCGTCGCGCTGCTCGGCGGCGGACGCATCTACGATCATGTGCCGCAACCGGCGCCATATCCGTACGTGTCGTTTGGTCAAAGTGTGGTGCGGGATGCCGACACCAGTACGGAGTCGGGCGACGAACATTTGCTGACACTGCACATCTGGTCTCGTGCCGAAGGTCGCACGGAGACGCACGCATTGATCGACGCCGTGCGCAGCGCATTGCATCAGCAAGCCCTGACCTTGGCCGGTCATCGACTGATCACATTGCGCCACGAATTCTCCGAGGCGCGTCGCGAGCCCGACGGCGACACGATCCACGGTCTGGTTCGTCTGCGCGCCGTCACCGAACCGCTTTGAAACCTCGCGCAGGCGAGCATTTTTCCTCCAACGTCACAGAATCATGGCCACCCAAAAAGGCAAAGACCTCCTTCTCAAGCTCGATCAATCCGGTGCCGATG
>JANOAW010000658.1:0-5322 GCA_031411355.1 Hyphomicrobiaceae bacterium
GCCGGCGGCGTCGTGGCCTTCGGAGCCGGCGCAGTCGTGCCGGGGGTCTGCGTTGTGGTCGGCGGGGTCGTTTGCGCGGATGCGCTCGCAGCCAATAAGATCGAAAGAGCCGCACTTACGGCGATGGTACGAATGTTGAGCATGTGCTCGACCTCCTCTGGATTGAACGTCCGCGTCGGTATTTAGACTCGTGCGATGAACTGGGAATGAAACGCCGAGTCGGCGGTACGCCAGCGCTTCATAGGTGAAAGGGTGATTCTCTCAGACCGAGAAACCCGACTTTTGCACAAGTCTTTCCACAGGTTATGCCGACGGCAACGTCAAAGTGGCGGCGAGGCCACCAAGGGGTGATTTGTCGAGCGTCAAGCGACCTCGATAGGAATGTGCGAGATCGGCGACGATGGAGTGGCCGAGGCCCGAGCCGGGTTTTGTCTCGTCCAACCGACGGCCGCGCTGGATCGGTGAGGATAGCTGCTCGGCCGTCAATCCTGGGCCGTCGTCTTCAACTGTGATGGCGACAGTCTTCGAGCTCTGGTCCACTTTTGCCGTGAGGCGCACCTCGGTCGCGGTCCACTTGGCGGCATTGTCGAGCAGATTGCCGAGCATCTCCTCAAGGTCTTGTTTCTCGCCCTGAAACTTCGCGCTCGGCTCACAGGTGATATCGAACAACAGGTCCTTGTCGCGGTGAATGCGCTCCAATGCACGCGCGATCGACGTCGCGACCGGTTCAATGTCGGTTACGCGTCCGATGACCCCGACCCGGGCTGCCATACGTGCACGATCCAGATAATGCTGCACTTGATCGCGCATCAGTGTCGTCTGCTCGACCACTTTGGCCGCCAGCGGGCTGCTTTCATCGCGGGCTTCGTTGACCAGAACCGCGATCGGCGTTTTCAAGCCGTGGGCGAGGTTGCCGACCTGCGTGCGTGCGCGCTCAATAACGTCTTCGTTGGATTTCAGGAGAGCGTTCATTTCCTCCTGTAGGCTGGTGATTTCGGTGGGAACGACGCCTGCGAGCCGCGTCGACTTGCCGGTGCGAATGTCGTTCAAGCCTTTTTCCACCCGACGCAGCGGGTACAGAATGAAACGGATCTGGATCAAGGTGACGACGAGCAAACCCGCGCCAGCTGCCGCGAACGCCGCGACCAGACGACGGACAAAGTTGCGCACGTCGACGTCGACTTCGGCCACCTTGCCGGTGACGCTGATGGCGTAGCGTTGCACCTCATCGCCTTCGCCGATGAGCAGCATCGTTTCGGCCTGGCGCAATTTTTCGCCACGCGGGTCGACGGCGTAGCCCCATTTGGTTTGTTTTTCGCGGGCGGTGGTTTTGTCGAGCAGAATCGGCAAACTCTCGTTACCGAGGGAGTTCGAGAGAAGAATGCGACCTGGGCGTGTTGGCGAGACGTCGAGAGGTTTGATCTGCCAGTACCAGCCGCTTTCGGCGTCGGTGTAGAGGGGTTCAACGACGTTCTTTGGTTGGCCGGGTTCGTTGCCGCCGGTTTCGATGGTGTCGTTGACAATCGAAAGCAGCGTTCGCGCGATGCGACCGTCGAACGCCGTTTCGGCCTGCGTCCGATACATCTGGATGATGACGATGCCGGCTGTCGGCAGGAACACGAGAAACCAGATCGCCGCCGTGGCGAACAAGCGGAACGCGAGCGAGTTGAGTTTGCGCATTCGTCGCGTCGCTCCAAGGCAACGGTCAGCCAACGGGACTTACTAAAGCCCGCTGCCGGGCGGCCGGATCACGCGTCGTCGTTTTCGGGCGACAGTCGGTAGCCGAGGCCACGGATGGTCTTGATCATATAGGGCGGGATCTTCTTGCGCAGGCGACCAATGAAGACTTCGATGGTGTTGCTGTCGCGATCGAAATCCTGCTCGTACAGATGCTCGACCAACTCGGTGCGCGATACGACGCGATCGCCGTGATGCAGCAGATAGGCCAAGAGGCGATACTCGTGGGAGGTCAGTTTGACCTGCTCGCCGGCGACGGTGACGCGCGCTGTCTTGGTGTCGAGGCGCAGCGGACCGCACTCGATCTCCGACTTGGCGTGGCCTGACGCCCGCCGCACCTGGGCGCGAATGCGAGCGAGCAATTCTTCCATGTGAAACGGTTTGGCCAAGTAGTCGTCGGCGCCCGCGTCCATGCCTTGGACCTTATCCGACCAACGATCCCGCGCCGTGAGCAGGATCACGGGCATTTTTTTGTCGGACCTGCGCCACTGCTCAAGGACAGATATACCGTCCATCTTGGGCAAGCCGATGTCGAGCACGACGATGTCGTAAGGCTCTGTATCGCCTAGGAAATAAGCTTCTTCGCCGTCGAAAGCCGTGTCGACAGCAAAGCCGGCTGAAGTGAGGGCCGAAACCAACTGGCGGTTCAGGTCCTTCTCGTCTTCGACCACGAGGGCGCGCATGGCGACTCCTATAACGATAACAAGAGGGCCTGTGTACCGCGCTTTCGAGACGGCGTCACGCGTCGGACCGATGAAGCAGCAGTTGGCCTCGTCGACCTATTGTTCCTCTCTCAGTACTTTTGGCAATTCGGCCAGGTGGAAGCCGTCGAACGCGGCATGGGCGGGATTTAGCCGCTTGGGCAATGGGCGGCTGATTTTAGCGTTGGGTGCAGCGCCGTCGACGCGAAGCGTGGTGCCGGAGATAAAAGCAGCCGCGTCGGAGAGGAGAAAAACGATTGCTGCGGAAACTTCACTCTCCGTGCCCATGCGGCCGAGCGGGTTCAGATCTTTCAAGGTGCGGATGCGTGCGTGCATTTCGGGCGGATACTGATCCATTCCGGACGATGCGATCCAGCCTGGCGCCACGGCATTGACGCGCACATTCGACGGCGACCATTCGTAGGCTGCCGTTTCGGTTAAGTTGACCATGCCGGCGCGGGCTGCGCCTGAATGACCCATCATGGGCATGCCAAGCCAGTTGTCGGCGGTGATGTTGACGATCGAGCCACCATTGGCCTTCATCCATTGCGTGAACGCTTCCCGGGCCATCAGAAATCCGCCGGTCAGATTATTGCGCACGACCGTGTCCCAGCCCTTGGCCGATATGGCTTCGAGGGGCGCCGAAAACTGGCCGCCGGCATTGTTGACCAGATGATCGATACGTCCGAAACGCGCCAGAATCGACGCGATTGCCTGTTTCACCTGCTCTTCTTCGCGGATGTCACAGATGAAGCCGTCAGCTTCGCCACCGGCTGCTGCGATCTCGCTTTTGACGGTGTCGAGTTTGGTTATCTTTCTTCCGACCAGGGCGACTTTCGCCCCCAGCGCGGCCAATTCGTGCGCGGTGCAGCGTCCGATGCCGCTACCGCCGCCGGTGACGATGGCGACGCGGCCAGCGAACAGATCAGGGCGGAAAGCCGAGGCGTACTTGGTCATGGATTGCCGCTATGAATGTGAGATGCTGTCTATCGACGATATGATTGTCAGGCGCCGTGTTCAATCATCGTCTCGAAGTTCGCCGGCAGGACGATTTCGAGCACTTCGCAATCGTCGGAATAGTCGACCACGCGATGGCGTATTTTCGGCGGCTGCATCCAGGACGAGCCAGTCGACATTTTTTCCGGCGGATGGCCGTCCATTTCTGTGACGATCCAACCTTTCAAGACGTAGATCATCTGGAAGTTTACATCGTGGCTGTGCCAGATGCGCACCTCGTCGGTGCATGGCGGGGTGAAGCGGATGACGTGGGCGACGGCTTTGCCGTTGCTGGCCGCGGCGAAGCCGAGATCACGGTAGCTGGCATACGACCGCAACCCGCTTTCGAAATGCGCGCCCGCCAGATGGCTGAAGGCATAGCGTTCGGTCGGCATCTGCTGGCTCCGGATCTTCCCGCACGTCGGCTGGAGCTTATTCGTCGCGCAGATGATCGGATAGTCAAGCGTTGGGGCCAACCGCGCTGGATTGTCATCGATTTTGCTGCCCTGAAGATACCGACCTACGAGATCGGCAGCACGAGATCGGGGGTTGACCGCCCTACCAAGTTGCAACAAATTCAATCATGGCACAGGACCGTTTGACCACGTCGCTCGGCAGGGCAGATTTCCGTGATTTCAGTCGGCCTGCCCCATGAGATCGTTCCGTATCGTGGCGCTGGGGGCCAGCAACACTGCCGGCCACGGCGTTGGCGCGCAGGCGGCGTACCCGGCCAATATCGAAGGACGGCTGCGCTCGCGCGGGTTCGATGTCGACGTTGTCAATGCCGGCGTCTGCGGAGAGCCGACGGGGGCGATGCTGGCGCGGCTCGACCGGGACGTTCCGCTTGGTACGCATCTCGTGCTGTTTCAACCAGGATCGAACGATGCGCGTCTCGGCATCGAGGCTGGCATTCGCGAGGCCAACGTCATGGCGATCCACAATCGGCTGGCCGCGCGTGGCATTCTGGTGCTGCGGGTCGGCAATGCCTTCGAGGCTGCCCGTCTGGGCAATGTGCAAGCCGATGGCATCCATTTCACGCCGGACGGCCACGCACGCATTGCCGAACTGTTGCTCGATGAGGTCGCCGCAGCGCTGCAAACCTGCCCGTTGTCTCAGCCGCACTAGAACGCACGCAGAACCGCGTTGCGCAGCGGACGGCCAGCGGTTATCGACGGCTGACGCCCAGTCAGAGAAAGCTTCGACCGCTATGGCCGAGACCGAGATCCGAAATTTCAACATCAACTTCGGTCCGCAGCACCCGGCAGCGCACGGTGTATTGCGACTGGTGCTCGAATTGGACGGCGAGGTTGTGGAACGTGTCGATCCGCACATCGGGTTGCTGCACCGGGGCACCGAGAAGTTGATCGAGCACAAAACGTATCTGCAGGCGATCGGCTACTTCGACAGGCTCGACTACGTTGCACCGATGAACCAGGAGCACGCGTTCTGTCTCGCGGCTGAAAAGCTGCTCGGTGTGACCGTGCCGTATCGTGCGCAGCTGATCCGCGTCCTCTACTCCGAGATCGGTCGGATTCTTTCGCACCTGCTGAACGTGACCACGCAGGCCATGGATGTCGGCGCTTTGACGCCGCCGCTGTGGGGCTTTGAAGAGCGTGAGAAATTGATGGTGTTCTACGAGCGCGCATCCGGATCGCGCATGCACGCCAAATATTTCCGTATCGGCGGCGTGCATCAGGACCTGCCTGAAAAGCTGGTCGAGGATATCGCGGCCTGGATCGATCCGTTCCTCAAGGTGGTCGACGACATCGAGACGTTGCTGTCGGAAAATCGGATCTTCAAGCAGCGCAACGCCGACATCGGTGTGGTGGACCTGGACACGTGTTTCAAATGGGGCTTTTCGGGCGTGATGGTGCGCGGTTCGGGCGCC
>JANOAW010000659.1:0-3116 GCA_031411355.1 Hyphomicrobiaceae bacterium
CCGATCGACGAAGCCGCGACGGGGATCGGACCCCGCAGTGTGGCTCTGGTCGATTCGGCCGTGCAGTCGCCGATCACCAACCTCGCCATGATTCCGATGCTGACGTTGATCGCGATCCATGCGCCGGTAAAATATCGCGCGGTGTGGTTCTCGCTCATGGCATCGTTCATGAACACGGCACTGACGGCAGGCGATCTCATGACCAAATACTTGAACACGATCTTCGTCGTCGATCGCGGGCAGTATGCAGCTTTGCCCGCGCTGACAGTCTGGGTGACCGTCATCGCTTTCGTGCTACCCATGACCGCCATCCGACTATGGCGCCGACATGTAGATTGACGATCCGAGCCTTGAAACTTCGCGTACCGACAGACGTAGTTGTGATCGTCGTAACCGGAAGCCCAGGAGAATTTCTGATGACTCGACACTCGCTCGATCGGCGCACCGCACTCGGATTTTTAGGCACGGCCGCCGCGACGATGGCGACACAAGGGCTCGGGGCGCGGGCGGTGTTCGCGCAAGCCACACCGACGTTCACCTTGCCGCCGCTCGGCTACGCTTACGAGGCCCTCGAGCCGCACATCGATACGGCGACCATGAACTTCCATCATAAAAACCACCACAACGCCTTCATCACCAACTTGAACGGCCTGGTCGACAAGTATCCTGATCTCAAAACCAAGACGCCCGAGGAGGTCGTGTCCAATCTGGCAGCCGTTCCCGATGCGGTGCGTACGCCGGTCCGCAACAGCATGGGTGGACATTTCAATCACACGTTCTTCTGGGATTTGATGACACCGGGCGGAGCGAAAGCGCCGACGGGAGATCTTGAAGCGGCAATCACCGGAAGTTTCGGTGGCATGGACAAAATGGTCGAAGCGTTCACGGCCGCATCGACGGGGCGCTTTGGTTCAGGCTGGGCCTGGCTCGCTCTGAACAAAGACAAGAAACTGGCAATCTTCAATACGCCCTATCAGGATACCCCGCACATGGACATGGCGGCCAAGCCCGTCATCGGTCTCGATGTCTGGGAGCACGCTTATTATCTGAAGTATCAGTACAAGCGCGCCGATTACGTGAAGGCTTGGTGGAATGTGGTCAACTGGGACAAGGCGGCCGCCAATTTCAAGAAGGCGATGGCGTGAACTCACGCTGACAACGACGCTCTGGAAATCAGGGGATGCCTCGCGGCGTCCCCTGACTCGTTCAGAGTCGCGTCACGCCGCCGTCTTGGCGGATTTGACCGCCGCGATGGCTTTGCCGAGGCGCGAGATGGCCTCGCTCAATTCGGTTTCCGAGACGGTGAGCGGGGGCATGATGCGCAACACGTTGTCGCCTGCGCCGACGGTCAGAAACTTTTCGGTCATGCAGGCTTTGACGATGTCGCCAACCGGCGTCTCCGCCTTGAAGCGGACACCCATCAGCAAGCCGACGCCGCGAATTTCTGCAATGGTATCGGCGTGTTCGTCGGCGAGCGAGGCGAGACGCTGCTTCAGCACCAGGCCGAGGTGCTGGACGCGGGCGAGAAATGCCGGCGTATCGACTTCGTCCATGACGGCATTACCGACCGCCATCGCCAACATGTTGCCGCCGAAGGTCGATCCGTGCGTGCCGGGCACCATGCCCTTGGTGGCTTCCTTGGTGCCGAGGAACGCACCCACAGGAAATCCGCCGCCGATGCCTTTGGCGATGGTCATGATATCGGGCTTCACGCCGGCCCATTCATAGGCGAACAGTTTGCCTGACCGACCAATGCCGCACTGAACCTCGTCGAAGATCAGAAGCATTCCATGCTGGTCGCACAGGTCCCGCAGGCCTTTCAGACACTGCGGCGGCACCGGGCGGATACCGCCCTCACCCTGAACCGGCTCGATCATGATGGCCGCCGTTTCCGGTCCGATGGCTTTGGTCAGTGCGTCGTGATCGCCGAACGGCAGAACGTCGAAGCCCGGCATCTGGGGGCCGAAACCTTCGAGATATTTTTCGTTACCGGCGGCGGCGAGGGTCGCCAACGTGCGACCATGAAAGGCGCCCTTGAAGCTGATGATGCGTGTGCGCTCGGGATGGCCGTTGGCGTGATGATATTTGCGCGCGACCTTGATCGCGCCCTCACAGGCCTCGGCGCCAGAATTGCAGAAGAACACCTTGTCCATGCCGCTCGCGCGGCACAGTTTCGCCGACAGCTCTTCCTGGCCGGCGACGCGATAGAGATTGGAGGTGTGCCAGAGTTTCTGTGCTTGGGCGGTAAGTGCTGCGATCAATTTCGGGTTGGCGTGACCGAGCGAGTTGACGGCGATGCCAGATGCGAAATCAAGGTACTTGGCACCGTTGGTGTCGTAGATCCACGAGCCTTCGCCGCGGTCGAAAACGATATTCTGGCGGCCATACGTGCCCATGACATGGGTTTCGGGCAGGGGTTGATCGGCTGCGGATTTGGCAGGGGATAGTGTCGACATGGGTGGAAATCCCGAGTTCGATTGGACCGTGGCGGTCGCTTCAGAAACAACAAATGCCGCGTTTGCGGCGCGGCATGCACGAGCGTTCGTTCATGAGACGAGCGTCATCGTCGCAGCCGCACATCCGCGGGGGCGGTGGTACGTCGCTGCCGATGGGGCTGCTGACAGGGGCGAAGCATCGAGGAAATCCGATTGCGGACGTGGCGTATATGACGGCGGCGCTCAGGTGAGTCAACGCCCTCCATAAAAGTGGGGCCTTCCATGAAATTGGGGCCCTGCATGAAAGTGGCGGCCTGCATGGCGACGTCCGTCACGGTGTCCTATATCAGCCATGAACATCCGCGATGCCGCGACGGTCGCCGTCGTTCATTGGAAGATCCACTTGATGTCTCGCACACTTGCGCTCACTCTGGCGTGTCTGATGCCCGCATTGCTGTTCCCACGTGGCGCTGACGCCAAGGCGGGCTCGGTGTGTCGGTCCGTGCAGCACGAGGGCGCGCAGTTTACGGTGTGCGATGTCGATTTGCGGCGTCAGTCGGCGCGGCTGTTTTGGAAGCGTGCCGACGGCGACATCTATGGCTATCTCGGCAAACTTCCGGACAAGGACCCCGACACGGGGCGCAAGCTGCAATTTGCGATGAACGCCGGCATGTACCATCC
>JANOAW010000660.1:0-3010 GCA_031411355.1 Hyphomicrobiaceae bacterium
CGACCAATTTGGCGTTGGCCGCTGTCAGCGTGTCGGCGCGGATATAGTTCTGCTTGACCCAGCCCAAGCGCGCCCGCCGCAGCGCGGGAACGTCGGCCAAGATCATCGGCTCCAGGCCGGTATTGCAGGCTTCGGACACGAGGACGGCGCAAACGCTGGTGGCAATATCGTCAGCGCGAGCCCGAGCCTCGCTGGCATGGAGGAAGGCATCGGCAAAGCCGGTCCTGGCCTGAATTTCGAGGACCAGCTCCGGCAGATCGACGCGCGGCATGCGGGCATCGACGGCGCGCCGCAACGCAACGAGGCTTTCCGGCTCTTCCAGTTTGTCGAGTGGCGACAGCACCAGATTGGCGTCGCCGTTGGCTTCCTCGATCCGAACGCTCACATTGTGCGGCAGGTTTGCCGCCGTGTGCCGATAGGCATCGTCGAGCCGTTGGCTGAGGCGTTCCAATTCCTCTTTCGCCTGGCTCGACACCCCGAGCGTGCGGCAGACGGCGGGCCGGGCGGCTTCCCATGCCGCGCCGTCCAGCAAGCCCTTGCGCGGGTCGCTGTGGCGAAAACTCGTGCTCACGAACAAGTCGCGCCGCCGGATCGCCGCCCGCATCCGCTCGAGCAGGCACAACCGATAGCCGGTCATGTCGATCGCGCCGCTGTCGTCGCGAACCTGCGGCAGCCAGTTGGCTGGAACGAACTCCATCGGCGGCGGTCCAGGGTGGCGCTTTTCGTCGAGCACGGTGCGCACATACTCGATGGCGTCCAGGATCGGCTTCCCGGCCGGAGCTGCTGCGAACGGCGTCGCGCGCAACAGGGATGGCAGGAACCGCAACCGGCGATGCTGCGCGCGCAGCTCCTTGAAATACTGGTCGTCTTGCGGGCGCGCGAGGCTGTCGATCTGGGCGATGGCCTCGGCCAGTTCCGCCCGTGAGATCAGGCTGAATACTGCCGGGCGAACTCCCGCATTCGAGGTCGTGTCGTCGAGCAGCACGACGCAGGCCTGTTTCAGCTTCATGGCCGCCGCATCGAGATCGCGGATCGATCCGAGCCGTTCCTTTTGGCCGGCGGCCTTGGCATCGGCGAACATGCCGGTCACGACGACATCGAACAGGTCGAGCACATCATCGTTGGCGCTGGCTTCGAGCGTACGCACGAACGCCAGCAGCGTCGCGATGCGCCGCTCATCTGGCAGGCGCTCGATGGCCTGCGCCTTCGCGGCGTTGGCAAATCGCGCCAGCGTGGTGATGCGGCTAACCGGCAAGCAATCCAGGCGCGGCGGTCCGGCAGCGATGCCTTGCACCTGTTCGAGACGTTCGACCGCGCGTCCGAGTTCCGCCGGGCTTTGCAGAACTGGGCCGTCCCGCAGGCGGTCGAACAGGCTCTGCCGGTCCGCCTCCGGCACAACGAGCAACGCTTCGAGCTTGGCGCGCTGCTCGGGTGACACTTGCTGGGTCAGTCGTTGCCACAGACGCTCGTTGGCGCGCGACCGCACGCGCGCGATGGCACGTTCGAGGGTGGTCAGCCCCGGCAACAAGACCTTGTTGGCGAGCAGCCAGGCCACGGCGCGATCAAACAGGACGCTCGGTCGGTTGGTTCCGGTCCAGCATAACGCGTAGAGCCAACGGTTGAGGCGGAATTGCAGGAATGGTTCGCTGAAGGCGTGATAGCCATACCGCTCACGGATTTCGACCTCGTGCCGCCAGCGCCATTGGCTCGATTGATAGGCCGCGATATGCGCGCCCGGCGCCACGCCGATCTGCTCGCCGACGAAGGCCGCGACGCGCGGCGGCGCTTGGGTCAGGTCGTCGAGGAAGGTGCCGAGGTAACGCACCGTGCCGAGCTGTACCGCCATCCCCAGGCGCATGTGATCGCCCCGGCGCGAAAGAACGAAGGCTTTGTCGGTGTCGTCGAGGTGGAAGTAGCGTGCAAGCTGGTCGCGCGAGGGTTCGCCGTCGAACCGGCCGTAGCGGCGCTCCTGCGGCTCGTTCAGGAAGCTGACGGGCATGGCACGGACTCGCAAATGTTATAAGTTTTGCAGGAAACGGCGGGCGGCGGGAAACAGGCGGAAACGCCAGTGTTTTTAAACTTGCAAATGTTACTCTCTAAAGTGCAGGGTTACGCAACTGCTTTTGCAAGAATTTTGCAGGATATCCCCCGCTCATGAACATCGGCTACGCCCGCGTCTCGACCGACGACCAGGATCTGACGCTGCAGCTCGCCGCATTGAAGGCGGTCGACTGCCGACGCGTGTTCCAGGAGAAGAAGTCGGGTGCACGCGCCGACCGGCCGGAACTGCGCCGCATGCTCGACCAGCTGCGCGACGGCGACGTTGTCGTCATATCCAGGCTTGACCGTCTCGCCCGCTCGACCCGTGACCTTCTTGAACTGTGCGAGGAGATCGGCACGGTCGGCGCCGGATTGCGCTCGATCGCCGAGCCATGGGCCGACACGACGTCGCCTGCCGGCAAGATGATCCTGACCGTATTCGGCGGCATCGCCGAGTTCGAGCGCTCGTTGATCCGCGAGCGCACCGGTGCCGGGCGCAAAGCTGCGATGACGCGTGGCGTGAAATTCGGCCGCCCGCCGAAACTGAACGCCGAGCAGATCGCCCTCATCACCCGCCTCGCCGACGAGGGCCAAACCGCGCCACAGATCGCCGAAACCTTCGGCGTCCACGAAACCACGATCTACCGATGCCTAGGGCGCGCCGGAGCCCTTACCTAGTAAAAGCGTTGTCGAGTAGCGGTGCCGGTTACCCGGCACCGCCCTCACAGATCCGAGCAGGCGTCTTTCTCGCACTCGGCTCTTCCCGAGAGTGTCCAGAGGTTATGTCGCTTGGGTTGGCCTTTGCGGGTTGATGATGGCTGGTCGTGGCAGGGGGAAGCGGCGCAGCAGATTATAGAACCGCGGCCCGAACATCCGAGCCTTTTGGCTGCGGCGAGCGAGTGCCCGTTGCCACAGCGCTTCGACCTCTTGGAGGAAGCGCTTCATGGCCCGGTAATTTCCAGACAAGCCG
>JANOAW010000661.1:0-6760 GCA_031411355.1 Hyphomicrobiaceae bacterium
ATGGTTGTGTCGGCGCGCTGGTCAACGGCCGCCAGTTGCCGTTGACCACGGTGTTGCGCAACGGGGACGAAGTGGTGATCCTGACCGCGAAGGGCCACGTGCCACCGGCGGCCTGGGAGCAAATCGTGGTGACGGGGCGCGCGCGCGCGGCCATTCGGCGTGCCGCACGCGACGCCTTGCGCCGCCAATATGTCGAACTCGGCCGCCGCCTCGTGCAATCGGCGACGGAACGTGCCGATCATCAGTATTCCGACGACAAATTGAAGCGGTCTTTGCCGCGCCTGTCACACCGGTCAGTCGACGACGTGCATGTGGCCGTCGGCCGCAACGAACTGGCTGCCGCCGACGTGGTGCGCGCCATGTATCCGGATGCCAAGATCGCACTGCCGACGTCTGGACCGCGGCCGGCAAACCGCCATGCAAAATCGCCGAGTGCCGAGGACGGCTGGTTCAGTTTCGGCCGCATGATGCCGGTCAAATTTCGGTGGCCTGGAAGTGCAGCTCCACTTCCGAACGTCGCCAACGGCAACGGCGCCGGCGACGAGCGCCAAAAGGGTGCCTTGCCCATCCGTGGGCTGAGAAACGATATTCCCGTGACGTGGGAAGAGGGCGGGGCTATTCCAGGCGATCGGATCGTCGGCGTGCTCACGGACAACGGCATCCGGGTGTTCCAGATCTCGTCGCCGAAACTGGCCGACTTCGAGCACGCCCGTTGGATCGACGTGACATGGGACGTCGACACGGAAAAGCCCGAACGCTTTCCCGCCAAAATCCGCGTCACGGTTCTGAACAAGCCCGGTACGCTTGCCGAGGTGGCGAAAGTCATCGGGGAAGCGGACGGCAACATCGACACGTTGCGTATGACCCGCAGTGCCGCCGATTTCACCGACATGTTGATCGAACTCGAAGTCTGGGACTTGCCGCATTTGAACGACATCATCGCGGGTTTGAAAACCAAAGCGTCGGTCAGCGCCGCCGAGCGCGCGTTCGAAGCCTGAACCGCAATGAGCCCCGACAGGCAGGCGCGGATCGGCGACGCGGTTGCCAGTTCTCGCGCGCGCAGATATGAACAGATGGTCCGGGCGGTTAGCTCAGCGGTAGAGCGCTTCGTTTACACCGAAGATGTCGGGGGTTCGATCCCCTCACCGCCCACCAGACCTCGCCGCGTTTCCCTCAGTCAGGCAAGGCGGCGTTCGCAATCACGGCTGCGATATCCGTCGGCGCCAGCGTGATGAAGTTCGATTTCGCCTGAGCAAAGAACGCCAACACTGTCGCTTCGGCGCTTGTTGACGGCACGCCACACAAGGCTGTTTCGAGATCCTTGACGAGACGTGGCGGCATGACGACGAAATCGCCGCTGAGGACAGCATCGCGGATGCGTGTTGCGTCCCCGTGTCCGTCGAGGTGGAGGAAGACCGTCACGGTGCCGCCTGGTCCGGTGTGGGAGGCTTCGCGTGCCGCGGGATCACGCGGGTCGTCGATCGCAAACACGAACTCGTCGGTGCCGAATGCGTCGTCGTGATAGGCGCGCGCAACCGCGTGTTCATCAGGGCTGATGTCGGCCGGGGCGGCGGTGACACCGAGCATCCCGGCCAATGCGCGACCGATCGCTGCTTGCAGAGAGTCAAGCGCAGGCGCCTCGCCAAGCAGGGTTTTGAGGCTCACTGAAGTATAATCCGCGTCTGGGCTGTGCAGATAGGTCACGGCACGGGCCGGGTCGATGTCGACGAACACGGCGCCCTCGACGACGAGGGTATCGCCATCGAAGAGGCCGCTCATGGCGCACACTGTCTTGCCGGCAACCTCGATATGGTTCGGCGGACGGACGCGTGCGTCAATTCCGAAGGCAGCCGACAGGCCTTGTGCCACGGCGTTACCCACGAGCGTCATGCAGTCATCGAGCGTCGGCACGGCCAGACGCTCCCGCGATAGGACCAGTTGCCACGAGAGCTGATCCTGATCGCGATAGACAGCGCCACCGCCGGCGGCGCGGCGGACGATGTCAACGATGTCGGCAAAACAATCTTCGACCTTGACGGCATGAGCCACGGCCTGGTGACGGCCGACGAACACGGTCGGATGGCAGCGATGAAAACGCAGTGAGTCGGGCACTTTTCCGGCCCTATGCAGGTCGATCAACGCCTGATCATAGGCGACCTGCAGCCGACCGGCGCGGATGACACTGTCGATGAGGCGAAAGGGCAAAGTCACGGCCTCACTCCAGTTGTATCCGGTTCCAGTCGACAAAAGCCGCTCGGTGGCGGAAAGGCAACGTTGAATCGGAGCACCGGCTCTTGTACACGGCGGACACGCGGAGGCTCCGCCAACAAAACGAGGCTCGGCATCATGTCACTCGAAACCGAAAGTGTTCTTGACCGTCGCAATCTTCGACGTCGGTTGGGCTTCTGGCGCGGGGCTGCGATTGCCGCGGCCGTGGTCGCGGCCGGCACGATCGCAACCTATGTCATGCCCGCCAGTTTGACCGCGCAGAAGCAGATCGCTCGCATCAGCATCGATGGGCTGATAACGGAAGATCGAGACATGCTGCGATTGTTGCGCAGTGTCGCCGATAACAAGAACATCCAGGCGGTCATCCTGACCATCAATTCGGGCGGCGGGACGACGACTGGCGGCGAGGCGCTGTTCGAGGCAATCCGCAATATCTCGAAAGAAAAACCCGTGGTCGCCCAGTTCGGCACGGTGGCTGCGTCGGCCGCCTATATCGCGGGCCTCGGCACGGATCATATCGTCGCGCGCGGAAACTCGATCACAGGCTCGGTCGGCGTCATCTTTCAGTCGCCCGACGTGTCGGGGTTACTTGAAAAAGTCGGCGTGAAAATCAACGAAATCAAAAGCGGCAATCTGAAAGCCGTGCCCTCGCTGTTCGAGCCGCTGTCACCGGCTGGGCGGCAAGTGACGGAGGCTATGATTGCTGAATCGCAACGCTGGTTTCTCGGCCTGGTGAGCGACAGACGCAAGATCGACACGACGCAAGTCCCGGGCCTCGAGCAAGGCCGCGTATTCCTCGGTCGTGAAGCGCTGACCTACAAGCTGGTCGATGCAATTGGAGGGGAATCCGAGGTCATCCGCTACCTCGAGGACGTGCGCAACACGCCGAAAAAACTACGGATCGTGGATTGGAAACCGCGCCGCGACAGCGACTTCAGCCTGTGGCGCCTGTCGCTCGCGGCCATCAAAGGCGTTTTGGGTGGGGACATGGATGCGGCACTTCTCAACATGGAAACTCGATTCGCACCCAACCTGCTTGACGGGTTGGTCTCGGTTTGGCACCCTATTGAAAAGCGGTGACTTTACAGGCATTTGCGGCGCGCTTGAGCAAAACGTCGGGTACGCCGAGACGGAGTGATCAGCAGGAGGACGAGCGGACGCCTTGGCAACACGGCGGATTGGCCTTTAGCGGCGGTCTTGGTCGCTCGTGAACTAATGTCGCCTGTGAACTATGACTCTCAAACGTTGGTGGAGTTGTCGCGCAACTGTGTCATCGAACAGCAAATTCGAGACGGCCGGACGCGCGGTTTGTAATGCCGGACAGGTAAGTCGGCAAATTAAAGGGGTATGGCGTGATCAAATCGGAACTCATTCAGAAGATCGCCGCAGCGAATCCGCATTTGTTCCAACGTGACATCGAGCGGATCGTAAACGTGATGTTTGACGAGATCGTGGCGGCGTTGTCGCGCGGCGATCGTGTTGAATTGCGTGGGTTCGGCGCTTTTACCGTCAAGCATCGGTTGCCGCGCACCGGTCGCAATCCGCGCACGGGTGCCTCAGTGTCGGTGACTGAAAAGTTCGTGCCGTTTTTCAAGACCGGCAAGGAATTGCGCGAACGCTTGAATGCGGATAGCAGTCCGAAAAAGGGAAAAGGGCGCGCGCGCTCGCCGGCTGGGGCCGGCGTAAAGGCTCCGGTCAGCGCCTAAAACCCGTTCCAAGGGAGAAACCGCGTGCTCAACCGCCTGCTTTGGATCGTGCTCGGATTGCCGATCGCGGTGGTCACGGTGGCGCTCGCCATCGCCAACACCCAACGTGTGCGGCTGATCCTCGATCCATTTCGGCCGGACGCGCCCGTGCTGTCGACGCCGCCGATGCCTCTGTACGCTCTGTTGCTCGGAGCACTGATCGCGGGTGTCGTGCTCGGTGGCATCGCGACATGGATGACGCAAGGTCGCTGGCGCAAGACCGCACGCGCCAAGTCGGCCGACGCTATGCGTTGGCAGCACGAGGCCGATCGATTGACCCGCGAGCGCGACTTGCGCGTCGAAGGCCAGAAGCAGCTGGCCGGACGCTGATACTTACCGTTTGTCCGCGAGAAGGCGCGCGAGCCGTTTCTCCTCCGCCGCGCTCAATGGCGGCGGCGCGTCGGATCGTGACCGTCGCGCACGGGCGAACAGCGCGTAGCCGGTCGTCAGAAGCAGCAGAATAGGTGCCAGCCAGAGTAAGGCTGTCGACCACGTCAGCCGTGGCCGCAACAGCACGAATTCGCCATAACGCGACACAACGTAGCCGATCACTTCGCGATCCGACTTACCGGCGCTCAACTGTTCGCGAACGAGGACGCGCAGATCCTTGGCCAAAGGCGCGTTACTGTCGTCGATCGACTGGTTTTGGCAGACAAGACACCGCAATTCGCCCGATAGGGCTCGCGCACGGGCTTCGAGGTGCGCATCGGCGAGTTGTTCGCCCGGCTCAACGGCCAGGGCTGTGGCGCCAACCGCCGACACCAAGACACCGATACTTACCCAGCGCGCAACTCGATGTCGCATCGTCATCGCATCACTCCGCGGCTTGCGGTCTGGCGGCGGCTTTGCGGGGCGCGCCGACACGCAGACGGCGGTCGGACAACGACAGCAGGCCGCCGAATGCCATGATGAGGCAGCCAATCCAGATGCACCGCACAAGTGGATTGAAATAGGCCCGCACAGCGATACCGTTGCCGTCTGCCTGCACGTCGCCGAGAACCGTATACAGATCCCCGCTCCAGGCATTCAGGATCGCGGCTTCCGTCGTCGGTTGTTTCGGCATGTCATAGAGTCGCTTGGCCGGCATCAAGGTCGTGACGAGGCGGCCACGCGACGTCACCTCCAACCGACCGATGGTCTCCTGATAATTTTCGCCCCGCCCTTGTGAGACGCCTTTGAACGTCAATTCGTAGCCGGCGATGCTGAGACGATCTTCGGGCTTCATGACGACGACGTCTTCTGACTGCCAGGCGGTTGTCGCGACGATGCCGAGGGTCATGACCCCGATGCCGAGGTGGCCGAACATACCGCCATAGGCGGCGCGGGGCAGATTGCGCGCGCGCCGCAGGATCTCGTCGCGGCCGGCGTCGAACAATTTCACACGATGCGCCCACTCAGCCAGCGCACCGAACACCACCCACAGGCCGAGAGCGAAGGCCGGGTAGGCGAGCCAGGGTCCACGCCGTGTGAGGGCGAGCGCGACCAGGGCGATGAACAGTGAAACAGCGATGGCTAGATAGAGCCGTTGAATGGCACCGCGAAAATCTCCGCGTTTCCACCCGAGCATCGGACCAATCGGCAACGCCAAAAGCAGCGGCACCATCAACGGAACGAACGTGGCATTGAAATACGGTGGGCCAACCGAGATCTTCTCGCCCGTGACGCTTTCCAGAAACAGAGGATATAGTGTGCCGATCAGGACCGTTGCGCAGGCCGTGGTCAGCAGCACGTTGTTCAAGACCAGCGCGCCTTCACGCGACAAGGGTGCGAAAATTCCGCCTTGCTTGAGATCGCGTGCCCTCAGTGCGTAGAGCGTCAGCGCACCGCCGATGAAAAGCGCCAAAATGACGAGGATCACCGTTCCGCGGCGTGGGTCGACCGCAAATGCATGAACCGACGTCAACACGCCCGAACGGACCAGAAATGTGCCGAGCAACGACAGCGAGAAGGTCAGAATTGCCAATAGAATAGTCCAGACCTTGAGCGCCTCGCGCTTCTCCATCACGACGGCTGAATGCAGCAGAGCTGTTCCAGCCAGCCAGGGCATGAAGGACGCGTTCTCGACCGGATCCCAGAACCACCATCCGCCCCAGCCGAGTTCGTAATACGCCCACCAGGAGCCGAGCGCGATGCCAATGGTCAGGAATACCCAGGCCGCCAAGGTCCAAGGGCGAACCCAGCGCGCCCACGTGGCATCGATGCGGCCTTCGACCAGGGCTGCGACGGCGAACGAAAACGCCATCGAGAAGCCGACATAGCCCATATAGAGAAGGGGCGGATGGATCGCCAATGCCGGATCTTGCAGGATCGGGTTGAGGCCTTGGCCGTCGACTGCTGCGGGGTCCAGGCGCTCGAACGGGTTCGACGTGAAAAGAATGAAAAGCAGGAACGCGAAGGCGATCGACCCTTGAACGGCTAAAACCCGCGCGCGCAGCGTGTCAGGTAGATTTGAGCCGAACAGCGCCACGGCTGCCCCGAAGACGGCCAGGATCAATACCCACAACAGCATCGAGCCTTCATGATTGCCCCAGGTGCCGGCCACTTTATAGAGCATCGGCTTGGCCGAATGTGAATGGCTGGCGACCAACGCGACTGAAAAATCTGAGGTTACGAAAGCGTTCACCAGGGACGCGAACGCCAACATGACCAAGGTCAGTTGTGTCAAAGACGCAGACGATGCGACCGCCATCAACCGCGGGTCACGCACGTGCGCGCCATACGCCGGCAGCGACATCTGCACGGCCGCGACGAGAGCCGCCAGAACGAGGGCGAAGTGTCCGAGTTCG
>JANOAW010000662.1:0-2877 GCA_031411355.1 Hyphomicrobiaceae bacterium
CGACGCTGCCGATGATGAACGAGGCCAGGATCGATGTGATCGTGTAGGCGAAATCCCGATACAGCTCGCCGGTGACGAACAGCGATTGGTACATGAACTTGAAAATGCCGCTCGGTCGCCCGATCAGAATCGGCTTGATAAAATCGGTGGCCGAGGCGATTTCCCAAACACCGAAGAAGACCGCGAGGATGCCGAACCGCCAACTCCAGATCTTGGTTGGTGACCATGTGACGTCGTTCATTGTCGTCCCCCATAGCCGTCCAGTGCGCCTGATCGCATCAGCTCTCCGATCGGCGTCACGACAGCCCCATACCTTCTTCGAGTTTCGACCAGACCTGCGCATAAAGTTCGTGAAAACGCGCATCTTTCTGCAACGCCCGCACCGAACGTGGCCGACCGAGCGTGATCGGAACGTCGGCGATGATGCGGCCCGGCCGGGCACTCATCACGATGACCCGGTCCGACATGGTCACGGCTTCCGACAGGTCATGGGTGATGAACAACACGGTCCGGCCGTCGCGTTGCCAAAGCTGCAACAGCACGTCTTCCAATTGCAGTTTCGTCTGCGCATCCAGAGCGCCGAACGGTTCGTCCATCAGCAGGATCGGGCTGTCGAGGCAGAACGTGCGCGCCAATGCCACCCGTTGGCGCATACCCTGTGACAGCGCTTTGGGAAACGCGTTCTCGAACCCCTTGAGACCGACTTGCGCGAGCAAGTCCATGGCGCGCTTGCGTCTTTCGTCGACAGGCACACCGCGAATTTCGGTACCGAGTTCGGCATTGGCAAGCGTCGTACGCCACGGCGACAGCGCATCACGCGCCAGCATGTAGGCGATGTCGCGATTGCCGATCACCGGTGGCTTGCCGCCGACCAGGAAGGTGCCACTGCACACCTCCGCCGGCAGCAGGCCGGCTGCGTAGTTGAGCAAGGTCGTCTTGCCACAACCACTCGGCCCGACGATCGAGACGAATTCGCCCGGTTGAATGCTGAGCGAAAAACGATCGACGGCCAGCACGCCTGCCGCTTTGAATTCGACCGACACGTTGTCCAGATGCACCGCGCCCCGGTCGAGCAGCAGATTATTCGCGATCGGCGCTGTTTTCACGGTCAAGGCGCCTTGTCCCAGACGATTTTTGCGACGTCGACGGATTTCTCCAGCAGCTTGGCATCGACGTAGAACTTTACGGTGTCGGCGACGGGTTTGCGGGGCACCTTGAGATCGAGGCTGTAGGCCGTGATCACCGACTTGATCCACTCGCGCTTCAATTGCTCGCCGTTCGGCATGTCGCCGAAGGTGATGTGGGTGGCATAGATCTTGACCAGCTCGTCGAAGTTGGCGGCATCGTTGGCCCAGGCAATGGCGTCACGCATGGCGGCGTAGAACGCAGCGACCAGATTGGGATTGGCGTCGACCATGTCGCGACGCATGACGAACGGCACAGCCGCCCCGTTGAGATCGAGCACTTCCTTTGGGCCTTCTCCATAAGCAAGATCGACGGCGACGTTGCAGGCCTTGGTGAACTTGCACAACGTGCGCATCGGCTCGAAGATGATGACGGCATCGATCTGACGACCGATGGTCAGAGCCGTGAATGCAGTTGCCGGTCCGCCGACACCCACGTACGTCACGTCGCTCGGCTGCATGCCCGCGCCGAGCAACAGGGCGTTCATCATGATCTCGCCGCCTGCACCCCGGGCCGCGACGCCGATTTTCATGCCTTTGAAGTCGGCCATATTGCCCGGGTACGGCTTGTCTTTGTTGGGGCGTTGGATGTCGCCCCGGACCGACAATGTCTGCACGCCATTGGCGATACTGACACCGACGATGACCACATCGCCGCCAGCGTTGATCGTCCCGGCCGTCAATTCAACGCCGGTCTGTGCGACGTCTATGGTCTTGCCGACCAGAGCCTGCATGCCGAGCGAGCCGGAGTTGATGATCTTCAGCTCGCATTTGAAATTATACTTCTCGCAGAAGCCTTTCGAGGCTGCGACCATGGCATGCATGTTGCCGGTGGTGCCGGCGTAGTTCTGAATATTAAGTGTCTCGCCGTTGGCTTTTGGTGCCTGCGCCGAGGCCGGCAGCCCGAGCGCCGCAACCAGCGCCAGGCCCAGCGCGACGCGTTTCGTCCACACGTTTTGCATTTCTAAATCCTCCCTATGCCGCCGTTCGCCGGTCGGTCGTTGGACGGATGTTCGAACGTTCCGCGCTGAGACGCAAGCGCAAATTGACCTTGACCGATAGGTGCGTTCGCGCAAAGTATTGTACATTCAATCGAATTTGAACTCCTGTTCCATAGGGAACAGCCGTCTTGTTCACATGCCCTAGCAAGTGTGATCGCCACTCACTTCGGCACACCCACCCCCAGGGAGATTTCGATGTTTCGCCCCACCCTTGCGTCTCTCGCTTTCGGCTTGATGTCGACGACGTGTTTCGCAGCAGGCCCCGTCGCCGATCGCTACGAACAGGCCCTTGTCAACCGCTGTTCCGCAATCGGTGCCCTCGAGTCAAAAGACCTCGATGGCCTCGACCACGAGCAGACACTGTTTAAATTGACCCAGTGTGTCCGCACCCAGAAGATTGCGATCGTAACCGGTGGCACCGACGTCGATCGCTGTATTGCGCGTGGCGGCCTCGAAATCGAGGTGCTCATTCAGTCGAAAGAAGCCGACCTCGCCCGCGCCATCGCCACCTGTGGTCGCGCCGACGCACCAAGGCCACGCATGACGATCGCGGCGCCAATCGCGCCTCAGCCGTACGCGGCGCCCTCGTATGCGGCACCGTCCTATGCGGCACCGACGTATCAACCGCCGTCTGGTGGCGGTGGTGGAGGTGGAGGTGGAGGTGGAGGTGGAGGTGGTAACCGCGGCGGTGG
>JANOAW010000663.1:0-4413 GCA_031411355.1 Hyphomicrobiaceae bacterium
GCCGACATCGCGATCGCGGCCACCGTCGAAGATCTCAAAACGAGGCTGTCGGCGCGCACTTTCTCTTTGATTATTCTCGACGACCGCATGGATGCAGGCGCGACGGCTGATCAAACGTTGCCATTGATCAGAGCCGCAGGCCACGGCGGGCCGATCCTCGTCGTCTCGGCCATCCTGACCCAATCGCGCCGCGCCGAATTGAAACGCCTCGGCGCCGAAATCGTCTTGACCAAGGACGAGCTCGACAGCGTCGAACTCGGCGACCGCATACTGGCGGCGCTTGGTTACGGCGCCGACCCGACCTGAATCTGCAACTTGCCGAAATTGTCACCTCGCAACAGACCGATGAACGCCTGCGGTGCGTTCTCGAGCCCGGCGACGATATCTTCGCGATACCGAACAGCGCCCGACCTCACGAGTCCGCCGAGCAGTTTGCGCGCCGGTTCGTAGCGCGGAGCAAAATCTGAAACGATGAAACCGCGCATGGTGACGCGCTTGCCGACAAAGAAGCCCGGCAACCGTGGCGCCATCTCGACACCCGTGGCGTTGTATTGAGAAATGGCGCCACACAGGACGATGCGGCCCCAGGTATTCATCGCCATTGTGACCGTATCGCCGATCACGCCGCCGACGTTCTCGAAGTACACATCGACACCGTCAGGACAGGCAGCTTGCAAGGCGCCAGCGAGATCGCCCGCCTTGTAATCCACGCAGGCGTCGAAACCCAGTCCGTCACGCACGAACTCACATTTCTTGGCGCCACCTGCGATGCCGACCGCCCGAGCGCCCGCACGTTTCGCCAGCTGTCCGACCACCTGCCCGACCGCCCCCGACGCAGCCGACACGACCACGGTCTCGCCCGGTTTGGGCTGGCCGATGTCGAGCAAGCCGAACCAGGCGGTCATGCCGGGCATGCCGAGGATGCCGTTGGCCGTCGAAATCGGCGCGATCGACGGATCGATCTTGCGCACCGTCGCGCCGTGCGAGACGCCATATTCCTGCCAGCCCAAGCGATCTTCGACGATATCTCCGGGTTTCAGGGCCGGATGGTTCGACGCCACAACTTCGCCGACCGTGCCCCCGACCATGGTCTCGCCGATGCCGATCGGGGCCGCGTACGACGCTGCGTCGCGCATGCGGCCGCGCATGTAGGGGTCGAGCGATAGATAGATCACCCGCACCAGCACTTCGCCGGCTCCAGGTGCCGGCGTGGCGACGGTTTCGAGCCGAAAATCGCCCGGCTCCGGTTCGCCCGCGGGCCTTTTTGCGAGCACAACACGGCGGTGGTGCGTGGGAAGCATCGGCAAATCTCCAAAAAGGGCTACTGCAGTCGGATGTTCGACCGGCGAATGACCTCGCGCCACGTGACGATTTCTGCGCCGATCTGAGCTTGAAAGTCGGCCGGACGTGTCGGCGCTGCGATGGCGCCGTCCTTACGCAGGATCTCGATGACATCGGGCGAGGCCAATGCAGCATTGACCAGGGCATTCAGTCGTTCGACGATCTCGACCGGCGTTTTCGCGGGCGCGACGATGCCGTGCCATTGCACGGCTTCATAACCCGGCACGGTGTCGGCGAGGGGCGGCAGATCCGGCGCAAAGGTGGCACGGGTCGAGCTTGAGACGGCAAGAGCCCGCAACTGGCCGTCGGCTGCGAGCGGCAGTACCGCCGGTCCGCCCGTCAAGAGCATCTGGACATGGTTGCCGACGAGATCGTTCACCGCCGGCGCAGTGCCCCGATAAGGCACATGCACGATGTCGAGATTTGCCCGCGCCGCCAGATACGCCGTTGCGATGTGGGCCGCCGAACCGTTGCCGCCCGATCCGTAGTTCAATTTACCCGGATGCGCCCGGATATACGCCAACAAGTCGGCGGTCGAGCGGACCGGCAGGCTCGGATGCACGACCAGGATGTTGGGCAAGGTCGCAACGCGAGCCACCGCCACGAAATCCCGCATCGGTTCATAAGCGAGATTGGGATAGAGGCTCGGATTGAACGCCAGAGTGCCGATATGGCCCATCATCAGCGTGTGGCCATCGGCGATCGCACCTGCCACTGCCGTCGCAGCCGGCACCCCACCCGCACCCGCCCGGTTTTCGATGATGATCGGTCTACCGAGTGCCAGTTCCAGCTTTTGGCCGATAAGACGCGCCAGCACATCCGTACTGCCGCCGGGCGGAAAGGGCACGACGAGCTTGATGGTCTGGGATGGCCAATTGGCTTGTGCCCGAGCCGGCGACATGGCGCGCGCGAGCGTTGCCGGGGCGACGGCGATCAACGCGAGCCGGCGTGTCACCGCCCGTCGCGTCAGCATCCGTCGCATCCGCATGGATCGATCCTCAGCCGCGACCTTCGAACGGCATGTTGGTGGCTTTGATGGTCATGAACAGGACGTTCGATTCGAGCGGCAACGACGCCATGTACCGGATCGCCGAACCCGTGTGATCGACGTGCATGACCGGCTCTGGCTGAATATCGCCGCGCGCCTGCGGCACTCCGGCCTTCATGCGACCACCCATGTTCGTGTCGGCGTTACCGACATCGAGCTGGCCGCAGGCGATATTGAAGGGGCGCCCGTCCAGAGCGATGCACTTGGTCAACCCGGTGACGGCGTGCTTGGTCGCCGTGTAAGGTGTCGAATGCGGACGCGGCGCGTGCGCCGAGATCGAGCCGTTGTTGACGATGCGACCACCCTGCGGCGACTGGGCTTTGAATTGCCGAATAGCCTCTTGCGCGCATAGAAACGAGCCGGTCAGATTGACGTCGACGACCTGTTGCCACGTGGCGAACGGCAGATCTTCCAACGGCACCGCGGGCGCGCCTATGCCGGCGTTGTTGAACAGAAAATCTAGCCGACCGAAGCTTTTCACGACCGCGGTGAACAGCTGCTTCACCTGCGCTTCCTTGCCGACGTCGGCGACGAAAGCCGATATCGTCCCAGCGCCGCCGATGGCGAGCGCACAGGTTTTTTCGAGTTCCTCTTTGCGACGGCCGGTAACGGCGACGGACCAACCGTCCGCATACAACGCAAGGGCGGCGGAGCGACCGATACCGGTGCCGCCTCCCGTGATCAGCGCGACTTTTCCTGTGCCGGGTAGGGCCATGACGACGTCACTCCGTATTGGTTCCGAGCCGTGCTACACGATCCGCGGCCGCTGACAAAGGTTTGCTACGTCGAGCGCACGGTCGCAAAAGTCCGATTGCTCGATTGGCAGATGTCCACCGAACATTCACGTCGAACTTAATACACCCGCGCCTTTGGCTCGATGTATTTCATCTCGTTGGTCATCGTGAAGGTGTGCACGGGGCGATCGCCGAGATCGACGGTCTTCTTCGCATCGTCGGCGAACGCGAGCGTGTGTTTCATCCACGTCTTGTCGTCGCGCTCGGGATAATCTTCGCGCGCATGGGCGCCGCGGCTCTCTTTGCGATTGGCGGCCGAGTGCATGGTCACGGCGGCCTGGGCGATCAAGTTGTCGTACTCCATCGCCTCGATCAAATCAGAGTTCCAGACCAGCGACCGGTCGACGATGGCGATATCGCCGGATTCTTTCCACACCTGATCGATTTTCTGCACGCCCTGGTCG
This sequence comes from Hyphomicrobiaceae bacterium, assembly GCA_031411355.1. Classification (GTDB taxonomy): domain Bacteria; phylum Pseudomonadota; class Alphaproteobacteria; order Rhizobiales; family Hyphomicrobiaceae; genus JABFRJ01. The sequence goes on from JANOAW010000663.1 coordinate 3,588, forward strand.
AGAATTTTTCCGTCGCGGAATACAGCACAATTGGTCTGCATGATCTTTTGCATGCGGCCGCGCAGTACTGACGTCGGCGAACCACCCTTGGCGTAGCGGAAGCGGTCGAGACGTGACAGCGCCAGATCACCAGCGTCGGCCGGCAACGGTGGTTGTGCCGCGCCCGCCTCGACGGTTTCGCCGGCCCGCAGTCCGGCCGCACGTCCGAACACGACCAGATCGATCAGCGAGTTCGAACCTAGCCTATTGGCGCCGTGTACCGAAACACAGGCGGCTTCCCCGATGGCCATCAAGCCGGGCACCACGTGGTCGGGATTGCCGTTTTTCGACGTCAGCACTTCGCCGTGGAAGTTGGTCGGGATGCCGCCCATGTTGTAGTGCACGGTCGGCAGAACCGGGATCGGTTGCCGCGTGATGTCGACGCCTGCGAACACCTTGGCGCTCTCGGTGATACCGGGAAGTCGCTCAGCGAGGATCTTGGGGTCCAAGTGGTCGAGATGCAGGAAGATATGGTCCTTGTCGGGACCGACACCGCGACCTTCGTTGATCTCGACTGTCATGGAGCGTGAGACGACGTCACGAGACGCCAGGTCTTTCACGTGCGGCGCATAGCGCTCCATGAAGCGCTCGCCCTTCGCATTTGTCAGATACCCGCCTTCGCCGCGCGACCCCTCCGTGATCAGCACGCCCGCGCCATAGATACCCGTCGGATGGAACTGCACGAACTCCATATCCTGCAAGGGCAGACCTGCGCGCAGCACCATGGCGTTGCCATCACCTGTGCAGGTGTGAGCCGAGGTGCAGGAAAAATATGCGCGGCCATAGC
>JANOAW010000664.1:0-4369 GCA_031411355.1 Hyphomicrobiaceae bacterium
GGCGTCCGGTCGCGAACATGACGGCGTTGGTGTCGAGACGAACGCCAGACGACAGAGTAAGCTGTAAATTCGGGCCACGACGTTTCTCATTGAGAATGCTGGTCGGCATCGGCTCGATCGCCGTCGGCGTTACGCCCGTGACGACTTTGACCCCACGCTTGATCATGGCCGCGGTCAGGTCGTCGCGCAGGTCCTCGTCGAAACCTCGGAGGATTTTGTCGCCGCGATAAATGAGCGTGGTATCGACGCCTAGCCCATTGAAAATGCCGGCGAATTCGACGGCGATATAGCCGCCACCGACGACCACGATCGATTTCGGCAAAGCCGGCAGGTGAAACGCTTCATTTGAGGAGATGGCATGCTCGATGCCGGGGATGTCGGGCATGAACGGCCAGCCGCCGGTCGCGACCAGGATGGTCTTGGCCCGCACTGAGCGGTTGTCTGCTGTGAGGCGAACGGTGTGGCGGTTTTCCAGAACAGCGCGTGAGTCAATGATCTCGACCTTCGAGCGTTGAAGGTTGGTGCGATAAGCCGTTTCCAAACGATCGATTTCTTTGTCTTTGGCGGCGATCAGCTTGGACCAGTCGAAGACCGCGCCCTCGGGCAAGGTCCAACCGAAGCCGGCAGCATCTTCGAATTCGCCGTGAAAGCGGCTGGCATAGACGAACAGCTTCTTTGGCACGCAGCCACGGATCACACAGGTGCCGCCGACGCGATGCTCTTCGGCGACGGCGACTTTGGCGCCGTAGTTGGCTGCGATCCGTGCCGCACGCACGCCACCGGAGCCGGCGCCAATGACGAACAGGTCGTACTCGAACGAGGGCATGACGGGCTCACGAAGCGTAGGAAAAGCTGCAGGTTCGGCTCAATTCTGCCTGCTCGCGGGTGCCGCCGCCAGAGCATCCGTGACGATGATGCCGAGATCGAACGTGATCGCGCGAATGGCCTTTTGACCGTCGCGGCGAAAATCGGCGTCGACAGCGACCAGTCGTGCGCGCGTGGTATCGTCGATATCGATCGGCGGTTTTGCAAGGCGCGTGGCGAAGGTCGCCGCGTCGGAATGATTAAAATGTGCCCGCAACGGGTCGCGCATGGCGCGTATAAAGTCGTCCCGGTGACGATCGAGCACTTTGGCGATTGCCGGCATCTGTGGCCCGAGAACGACAGGGGCGTCGGGCCGCGCCTGTGCGACATTGGCGACGGTCAGGCGAATGGATTGGTTCAGATAGAGGTCGAACAGCCAGCGTCCGATGGCATCATAAGCGGCGGCGGTTGGCTGGCTCTCGGCCTGGGCACGCGCGGGCCGAGGCGACAACGCGGGGGCAACGAGCGCCACCACGAGCATGCCAAAGACCAGTCGGCGCGCACCGCGTCCGATCACGGCGTTACTCCACGCTTCTTCAATTCTTGTTGCAATTCTGCCTCGACTTCGCGGCCGAGCTTCTCGCCCCAGCGTTGGCCAACGACCATGGACTGGCGCATCAGTTCAGGTTGCATGGCGACAAAGCGTTTTCCAGCTGCGGACGCAAAGAATGCGGTCATCGCTTTCATGTCCTCGATCGGCACCAGGGCTGCGTACGTGATCGCGACTTCGTCGATCAACTCGGACCGGCGAGCGCTGAACTTGGTTTCGAGCACCTTGAAGGCTTCGTCGAGTTCCTTCTGGGCGCCTGGTTTTTGTTGCAGGATCAATTGACGCATATTCTGCATCATCATCGGAATCATGGCTTCGAGCTGTTTATCGCTGCCGAGCGCCGAAAGCAGATCCTTGGCAGCCGCGAGCGCCGCTGGGTTAGGTGTCGCTGCCTGCTGGGCGAGCGCCATGCGGGGGGCGATCGGCGCGATCAGCACGACCACGGCACATGCGAAACCAACGACATAGTGCATCAGCGTCTTCGGCATGAAGTTCTCCCACGACGCCGCCGCACCGGCTGCGTGATTGATGGCGTGTCAGGCGAAGTCGTCGTCGAGGGCGTCCAGCACGTCGATGCCGTCTGGCCCCGCGATGATGGCTTTCCAGGTGAGATCGAGGAACAAACCGTTCTCGACCACGCCGGGAATGAGTTTCAACATCGCGTCCAGCGCTTCGGGATCGCCGATGCTGCCGAAAGCGCAATCGAGAATGAGATTGCCACTGTCAGTTTTGTAGTTCGTCCCATCGGGGTTCTTGCGCACGACGACGTCGCCTTCGCAACCTGATTCGGCGGCATAGTCCAGCACGAGCAAACGGGTGGTCACAAGGCCGAATGACACGACCTCGACCGGTAACGGATATCGGCCGAGCGTCACGACTTTCTTGCCGGCATCCGCAATGACGATCATGCGCTCGGATGCGGTGGCGACGATCTTTTCGCGCAGCAGGGCGCCACCCCCACCCTTGATCAGACGTAGGCGATCGTCGACCTCGTCCGCGCCGTCGATGGTCAAGTCGAGCAACGGTTCCTGGTCGAAATCGACAAGTTGAATGCCGACCCGGCGGGCGTGGATCGCGGTCACTTCGGAGGTCGGCACGCAGCGCACGGCGAAGCCGGATGCGACTTTGACTGCCAGCAGATCGATCAAATGCGTTATCGTCGATCCGGTGCCGAGGCCGAGCGTCATACCCGGCTCGATATAGTCGAGCGCGTGAGCGGCCGCGGCGCGCTTATAGGTCTCCGTCCTCTGCACTTCGGCCTTGCTCACGGTTGCCTCGTTACGCCGCTCGTGGACTATCGTGGACGGCGACCGAATTATGGCGACGTCATGTCAGCACGGCTTTGCTGTGCCAGAACACATCGTCGTGTGATACATCTCCCACGCCACAGCACATATTGAATCCACAGGTTGAATCCAGAGGCCAAATCATGCTTTGATCAGCGTATGCGGCATTCGAGGCGCTCAGCTATTCCGGCGACGTGGCGGTTCATCGGAGCCGTGGCGTCTGTTGCGGTTGGTCTCGTTACATCGGCGGCCTCGGCACAAGCGCCGACGTGGCCGCGCTTTGCAAGCCTCAAGACCGACCGTGTCATCGCGCGTCAAGCGCCTTCCTCGGACGCGCCGGTGCTCTGGACATTCCATCGACTGGGCTGGCCGGTCGAGGTGTTGCGTGAGAACGGCGGCTACTCGGAAGTTCGTGACAGTGACGGCTCCGTGGGTTGGGTTTCCGCACTGCATCTGTCCGGCCGGCGGACGGCGATCGTCGTCGCTGGACCTGCGCCGACGACGCCTGTGGTGTTGCGCGCAGACGGGCGCGACACGGCGCGGGTTGCGGCCGAACTCGAGCCGGGATTACAGGCCGTCGTCATCGGTTGCGACGGCAGCTGGTGCCGCTTGATGATCGGCGAGACAAAAGGCTGGCTTGAGCAGAGCCGCCTGTGGGGCGTCTATATCGGCGAGCGCATCAACTGAGGCTGCAATCACCCCAGCAACACGTCCTTCGCTTCATTGACCTTTGCCGCCAGAACATGCGAACCGCCGCGATCGGGGTGCAGTTTCAGCATCAGATCGCGATGCGCACGTCTGATCTGGGCTTCGGTCGCACCCGGTTTCAGGCCGAGGATGTCGAGCGCGTCCGAGGCGGACATTCGGGACGAGCCGATTGGCCCCTCTGATCGTCCGGCGCGGTCACCCGGCTCGGACGTGCGGGCCATGTCGTCACGCCAGGAGGGGTGCACGCGATCGAGATAGGCTTCCAATATCGTTGCCGATTGCGGATCGGCGAACTGGCAATCCGCCCACAGGTGCGCAAGTTCGACCGGGCGCAAGCCGTCGAGGCTGCGTTTGGCAAAAAAGCCCTTCAAGACGCGGCCCTGCATCACGCCCGTGTCGCGGTCCAATTCGACATCGAGATGTTCCGTCGTCACGCGTGAGACGTTGCGCGGCGTGGATGTGCCCGACCAAGGGGTGAAGCGTGACGTGCGAGGCATCAGAAGGTAGGCCCCGATGCCGGCCAGCCACAAGCCACCGAACATCCAACCGCGCACCATCATGGCAAGCCCGACCGCGACAGCGCCGATGCCAGCACCGAGCGACATCGAGCGTACCAGGATCGCAACGTTGAGCGCCGCGAACGCCTGCATCAGCAGCAGGGTGGCTGCCAGTGCGACCGTTCCGAACAGAAAATATTGCATGTCGGGTTCGCCATCAGCGCGCGTCTATACCACTCAAGAGGCGGCGTGCCTGCGTGTTGGCGCCGCCGTCGACCAAAGATCGCAAGGCTGTGCGTCCGCCGGCTGCGTAAACGGCGACGGCCGCCAAGAGGTCGCGCAACTGGGCGGCTGCAGCTGCATCGAAGCGACACCAGGCGCCGCGCGTCAACCGTGCGATTTCCTTGAATGCCGTCTCGGCTTGCAAATCATGACCCTCCTGAAACAAGAACGTCGGTACGCCG
>JANOAW010000665.1:0-1674 GCA_031411355.1 Hyphomicrobiaceae bacterium
AGCTGCGCAGCGTCTCGGCGGCCAGCGCCGCGAGGTCGAAGGGCGCGTCGCGCAGCTGCAGCCGGCCGGCCTCGCCGCGTGCGAAGTCGAGCACGTCGTCGAGGAAGCCGAGCAGCGTCTGCCCGGCCTACTGCGCGAGCTCGAGGTAGCGGCGCTGCTCCGGGTTCAGCGCCAGCGCCTGCGCGAGCTGGGTCATGCCGAGCACGCCGTTCAGCGGGGTGCGCAGCTCGTGGCTCATGTGGGCGAGAAAGCTCGCCTTGGTGCGGTTGGCGCGCTCGGCCTCGAGGCGCTGCGCGTCGGCCAGCTGCAGCGCCGCCTCGAGCCGCTGCGTGCGCTCGCCGACCCGCTGCTCGAGCACCGCCTGCTGGGCCTGCAGTGCCTCGGTGGCGAGCACCTGGTCGTGCACGTCGTACAGCGCGCCGACCAGCGTGGCCGGCCGGCCCTGCGCGTCGGGCCAGACGCGGAAGCGGCCGCGAAACCAGCGGTAGCTGCCGTCCCTCACGCGGATGCGGCCCTGCGCTTCGCCGGTCCCGAGGCTGGCCTCGGCCAGCGCGTAGGCGTCGCGCACGCGCGGCAGGTCGTCGGGGTGGATGCGGTCGCGCACCGCGTCGATCAGGTTCGGCAGGGCCTGCTCGTCGAAGCCGAGCAGCGACTTGTAGCGCGGTGAGTACCAGACCTCGCCGGTGCGCAGGTCGCGCTCCCAGACGCCTTCGTTCAGGCTGTCGAACAGGCGCCGGTCGTGCCGCGCCGCCGCCGCGAGCACGCCCGACGCGGTGTCGCGGAGCGGCTCGGCGGGAGGGGGTGGCGCGGGCGGATCGTCACGCATGGAGGGTGGGGGCGACTCGGGCAATCGAGAATGTTAACAAGTGTAGTGGCCTCGGTGAGGGCCTTCGTCACGCTGCGCTTGGCGCGGCGAGCAGCCCGCTTGTCTCATGCCGGGGCGATCAGAGGCAGTATTTCACGGCTCGGCCTGTTCATCGGTGCGCGAGCGGCACGGCCCTGCCGTGCGCACCGGCCAATAGCGGTCTGGGCGCAGGCCCGCCTCTCCCCTCAGCCGTTGGCGTTCCGATGCACCACGTATTGATAGTCGAAGACGACGCGAGCATCGCGCAGCTGCTCCAGTTCATGATGCAGCGCGAAGGCTATTCGGTGGAGCTCTGTCGCGACGGCCGCGCTGCCGAGCGCCGCATCGCCGAGGGCGCGGTGCCGGCGCTGGTCGTGATGGACGTGATGCTGCCGTACAAGGACGGCTTCGAGCTGATCGCGGTGCTGCGCCGCCAGCCGGGCTGGGCGCGCGTGCCGGTGCTGATGCTGAGCGCCAAGTCGCACGAGCCCGACATCGTGCGTGCGCTCGAGGCGGGCAGCAACGGCTATGTCGTCAAGCCGTTCCAGCCGCAGGAAGTGATGGCGCGGGTGCGCCAGCTGATCCAGGTGCAGGCGTGATGCGCGCGCCGATGCTGGCGGCCGTGCTGGTCGGCGCGATGCGCGCCGCCGCGGCCGGGCCGCTGGCGGTCGAAGCCTCGGGCGGCACCGAGCGGCTGAGCGGCGACCGCGCCGACTGGCGGGCCCACGAACTGCTCGCGGTGTGGCACGACCCGGCCGACTGGAGCGCCAGCGCGGCGCTGCGTCGCACCGAGCGCTTCGGGCTGGCCGACGCGCAGGTCGAGGCCGGCG
>JANOAW010000666.1:0-1608 GCA_031411355.1 Hyphomicrobiaceae bacterium
CCGACGGCAGCCAAACGCTCGACCCCCTGCTCGCAGCCGGCGTCCAAGGCGACCGCCTCTACGAGGACCTCGCCTCGGGACGGCACGACGCTCGCCCCGGCCTGTCAGCCTGCCTCAAGGCCCTGCAGCCTGGCAACACCCTGGTGGTCTGGAAGCTCGATCGTCTCGGCCGGAACCTCAAGCACCTGGTCAACACGGTCCACGACCTGATGGAGCGCAAGGTCGGCTTTCGCGTCCTGACCGGGCAGGGTGCCAACATCGACACCACGACGGCCAGCGGCCGGTTGGTGTTCGGGATCTTTGCCGCGCTGGCAGAGTTTGAGCGCGAGCTAATCCGTGAGCGCACTGTTGCCGGGCTGCAATCGGCGCGCGCCCGCGGCCGCAACGGCGGTCGCCCCTACACGATGACGCCGGCGAAGCTGCGCCTCGCGCAGGCTGCCATGGCCAAGCGCGACACGCGGGTTGGTGATCTCTGCAAGGAACTCGGGATCACGCGGCAGACGCTGAGCCGGTATGTAGATCCGAAGGGCGAGCTGCGTGCTGATGGGGTGAAGCTGCTGTCGCGCCGGCTGAAAGCCACAGGGGCGGATGGCGGCGGCTAACGTGATAGGATTTGGATTTGACGGCGATACCCATCACGAACGGCAGCTGATCGCCCGAATACAGGGCTACCGTCGGATGTGAGCGCGGAAGGTACTCCCCTGAGACCGACCGGACCGGCGTGACCGCCGTTCTGGGGAAAACCGATCGTACAGCTGACGTTCGGCGACGATGCAGCGAGGCCTATGTCAGGCATTTAATGCCGCTGTCAGATGATCGCTTTCGGCTTCTGCTGTGTCGCACAATGGATGCCGCCTCCAGCCTCACCAATCGGATCAACATTGAGACTGACGATTTGCCGTCCAGGATATAGTTTCCGAAGGGTGGCTTCGGCATTGGCGTCAGCGGTATCGTCGCCGAATTCCGCACCGATGACGGAACCATTGCAGACGTAGTAATTCACATAGCTGGACACAAAAGTTTTCGACTTGGAGCGGATGCGCACGGGCTCCGGAATGACCACGATGTCGAGAGGCCTTCCCTGGGCATCGCGGGCTGACTTCAGGATCTGGTATGTTTCAAAGGCAGCGACCGACCATGGATCGCTACGGTCCGGTCTCTTGCCAAGCTGAATGAGCACCTGGCCCGGCTTCACGAACCGCGCCAGGGCATCGATGTGATAGTCGGTGATGTCGGCGCCCTTGATGCCGGGGGCCCAGATCATTTTTTCCGCGCCCAAAGCATCCAGCAACAACCCTTCGACAACCGCCTTGCCCTGCTTGTTGCGGTTCTTGTTGATCCACGAACTCTCGTGCGCGAGCGCGGTCCCGGCTCCGTCGACTTCAACACCTCCCGCCTCGCCGACGATACCATTGGCAAACAGCGGTAGCTTGAGTTGGTTGGCGACGCGTCTTGCAATCAATCCGTCATCCGCGTGGCTCTGTTTCCCGCCCCAGCCGTTAAAACCCAGATCCGAGACCGCCATCCGACCATCGCGAGAGAGCACGAATGTCGGCCCCGCGTCACGGCACCATAAATCGTCCGTCGGAATTGGCCATACAGCGATGC
>JANOAW010000667.1:0-2400 GCA_031411355.1 Hyphomicrobiaceae bacterium
CGCCCAGGCGACGGCGCTCATCGCCAGCGGCGCATAGAGATGCGGAAACAGCTCGCCACCGCGCGACGGCTCCCATTTCAGAGCAGCCCCGAGGTGCGTCGGATCGATCGCCGCCAGCACGAGATCGCGTTGGCCGATGAAATGTTTTGCCGCAGTTGCGCGCGCCTGGGCCGCTGTCGAGAAGTGGATGAAGCCATCGCGCAGGTCGTCGTTCGAGCCGTCGAACCGGCCTGCGCCTTCTGCGGCTCGCCACATCGCAGCGTCGGCGATTTTGTAGATGTATGGCATGAGACACCGTCGGTGATGACCGGCGCGCGCCGCAAGCAGCGCGACGTTGACGCGGGCAGCGGCTAGCATTACTTGACGCGTATGGCCACCCGCTGCACAGCCCAGCTCGATCGATACCGTCGCGTCTTGTGACGCTGCGCGGTACGTCGCCGCCGATCTCCGACGCGTTTTACCGCATTCCCCTTGAATTTCCTGCCGAACTCGATCGAGACTTTTGCGCCCAACGTCAGGTGGCGCGGATCGAGGTTGACGACCAGCCCGCACGGACACATGCCATGGCCCGATACAAATCCGACTTTCTCAGCGTGCTCGACGAGCGCGGCTTCATTCATCAGTGTTCGGATTTCGCCGGTCTCGACGCAGTCGCGGCCAAGGGCGAGGTGGTGGCGTATGTCGGCTATGACTGCACGGCGCCGTCACTGCACATCGGCAACTTCATCTCCATGATGATGCTGCATTGGCTACAGGCGACGGGCAACAAGCCGATTGCGTTGATGGGCGGCGGCACGACACGGATCGGCGATCCCTCCGGCAAGGAGGAAGGACGGGCGTTGCGCACGATCGAGGAAATCGATGCCAACAAGGCCGCCATCAAGGGCGTGTTCGCGCAAGTTCTCAAATTCGGCGCGGGCGCCAAAGACGCCATCATGGTCGACAACGCCGATTGGCTGGTCGAGCTCAAATGGATCGACATGCTGCGCGAGGTCGGCCGACATTTCTCGGTCAATCGCATGCTGACCATGGATTCCGTGAAGTTGCGGCTCGAGCGCGAGCAGGAGATGAGCTTCATCGAGTTCAACTACATGGTGGCGCAGAGTTACGATTTCGTCGAGCTCGCCAAGCGCACCGGCTGCAATCTGCAAATGGGCGGCTCGGATCAATGGGGCAACATCGTCAACGGTGTCGATCTTGGGCGGCGTATGGGGCTCGCGCATCAGCTGTTTGCGCTGACCACACCGCTGTTGACGACGGCGTCGGGCGCGAAAATGGGCAAGACGGCGCAAGGCGCCGTGTGGCTCAACGAAGCCCAAATGGGCGCTTATGATTTCTGGCAGTACTGGCGCAATTGCGAGGATGCCGACGTCGCCAAGCTGCTCGGCTTGTTCACCACTCTGCCGATGGGCGAGGTACAGCGCCTCGCGGCACTGAAGGGCAACGAGATCAACGATGCCAAGAAGACGTTGGCAACGGAGGCGACCGCGCTGATCCATGGTCGGGCCAAAGCGGATGCTGCGGCCGAGACCGCGCGTAAAACCTTCGAGCAGGGGACGCTCGCGCAAGATCTGCCGACCGTGACCATGCCATATGCCGTGCTTGCCGAAGGCGTCGGGGTTTTGCAGGCGTTTGTGCAATCAGATCTCGTCAAGTCGAACAGCGAGGCGCGACGGCAGATCCAGGCCGGCGGGTTGCGGGTCAACGACGTGCTGGTGGTCGACGACAAGCACATCCTGACGCTCGCCGACGCTGCTGCCACGGGGGCCATCAAATTGTCTTTCGGCAAGAAGCGGCATGTTCTGCTGAAGCCGAAAACGTGACGGCACATGCGGGGGGCGGCGTCCTTGGCCGTTCGGCGTTCCCGCATGGTTGACGAAGGATAAAAACAGGTGATCGAATTTTAAATGAAATCAATATAAAACAGAAACAAAAAAGATCACGACATTCCGCGTCATTTACTTCTTTTAAATCCACCTCCGTTAGTTTCCGTCTTGCAGGACGAAACACGACAGGAGGCATCAATGTATGTTTTAAGGGATGAGGAGCCTGAAGCTCTCGCCGCGCGACAGCTAGCGCCGGCATCACGCCAGCCGAGCACGTCGCTGGCAGCACTTCGGGCGCGATTTCAAAGTGACGAGACCGGTGCGGTCGGCATGGTGTTCGCGATCATGGTCATTCCGTGTGTCATGTTGATCGGGTTCGCTGTAGATTTCTCGCGCGTGTTGGCCGTGCGCCAGCAGACGCAGGGCATGCTCGACAACGCAGCTCTGGCCGGCGCCAAGGCGACGCAGGGTGTGGCCGGAAATCTCGACACCGCCGCGCAAACGGCTGCGTCGTCGTTCTGGGAGTCGCACAAGGAGCAGATCAAGAACTCCATTCCCGGCGCTGAGTCCGTGA
>JANOAW010000668.1:0-1775 GCA_031411355.1 Hyphomicrobiaceae bacterium
GTTTTGGGTGTCATCCGAGGAGTAGGCAGGATTTGCTGGGGTGGTCATGATGATCTCCATTGATCTCAATGAAACGTTTGTATCTTGTAAAAAATCAAAAAGCAACAGTCGTATCACAAAAAAGATGCGTTCGCTTCTTTAGCAATCTACATCTTGCTGATTTTGCTGAATAAAATGTTGCCGCAACACGTGACAGAAAAACTGATACGTTTGAATTTTATGACTGACTGCAGCTCATCGAGTTGAGATACTAGAGTCTCTTTACAATGATAGGTATGTAGCGGTTTCGAAAAAATTGTGCTACAACTGTACCATAACCATAGCGAGGGCATGGCACGGTGACGGAAGAACAGACATCAAACTCGGATCAGCTGAAGTGGCTGATGATGTTCCACCAGTTGCCGCCAAAGCCCGCATACTTCAGGGTCAAGGTCTGGCGGCGGCTGCAGGCGATGGGCGCCGTGAACGTCAAAAATTCTGTCTATGTTCTGCCGCTGAGCGACGCGGCCCGCGAGGACTTGTCCTGGCTCCTGCAAGAGATCACGCACGAGGGTGGCGAAGCCGCTATTTGCGAAGTTGCCTTCATCGCCGGCGTCACCAACCAAGACATCATCGCCTTGTTCCACGAGGCGCGCCGGGAAGACTATGAAGCCATCATCAAGGACGCCGAGGCGGCACAAAGTGACTGGACGAGCGGTGATGGCGGGCCGAGCCCGGTCTGGTCCCCGGACGTGCAGGCGCAGTTGACCCGCTTTCGAAAGCGGATTGCGGAAGTCCGCGCACTCGACTTTTTCGCATCCCCCTCCGGCGTCATCGCTAGCAGGACCCTGGAGCAACTAGAGTCCGTCTGGAAGATCGGCTCGCGACAGGCATCAGGCGCCGTCGATCTGAAGCAGCTTTCAGGACGCACGTGGGTGACGCGCACGGGCATCCAGGTCGACCGCATCGCAAGTTCGTGGCTCATCCGCCGCTTCATCGATCCGCGGGCCAAATTCAAGTTCGTAGACACCACGAGCTATGTGCACGCCGTGCCGGAGCTCCGTTTCGATATGAATGATGCCGAGTTCACGCACATCGGCGACATGTGCACATTCGAAGTGCTCGTCGATCAAGCCGGACTGAGCGCTCAACCAGCGCTGAAGGCTCTGGCCGAGATCGTCCATGACATCGATCTCAAGGATGGCAAGTATGGTCGCGCCGAAGCGACCGGGATCGCCATGCTCCTCGATGGCATCGTCGCCCAAAATCCAACCGATCTCGAGCGCCTGGCCCGCGGATCGGAGCTGTTTGAGAACATGTACCGGCACTTCGGCGGGACGGACATCGCGCCCCGCGCCGGCCTCAAGAAAGAACTGCTGACGGCGGTGTGAACCGGTGTTGTTGTGCCGCGATGGCCCTCTACCGACACCGCTGCCCCGACCGCCTCCCATATTCAAACGCGCATGCGTAGTCGCCGGTCGCCTGTGGCGCGCTCGTGCCGACCGTCGTTTCACCCGACGTCGCGGCTGTGTCGCCCGCGACGGGAACGACGACACCAGCCGGTACCAGCGGCGCTAACACGGGCGCGCGTTGCTCGACAACGGCAACCGTCGACGCCGGTCGATACCACCACCGCGCCGCAAAACCGGTCGCGACACAGACCATGACGCATCCGACCGCCATGGCCTGCATCATGGTCCGGCTGTCGGCTACCTCTCGCTTCAACAGCGCCTCGGCGTCCCGGGCCTGCTGGCGTGCAACGTCGCGCTCATATTCGCGCTGCTGCGAGTCCCGCT
>JANOAW010000669.1:0-3555 GCA_031411355.1 Hyphomicrobiaceae bacterium
AGCAGGAACTCGTCAAAGCGCTGGTCGAATTGCCGCGCCAGATCGCCAATCTGTTGAAGGATGAGACACTGTACGAACGGCTCGCCCACGAGATCTCGAAAGCCCGCGACGTGCTCTATCTCGGGCGCGGCACCAGCTACCCGATCGCGCTCGAAGGTGCTTTGAAGCTGAAGGAAATCTCCTACATCCACGCCGAAGGCTATGCCGCCGGCGAACTCAAGCATGGCCCGATCGCGCTGATCGACGAAAACGTGCCGGTGGTTGTAGTCGCGCCGGAAGACGAGCTGTTCGACAAGACTGTCTCGAACATGCAGGAAGTGGCGGCCCGCGGTGGTCAGATTATTCTGATCTCGAACGCGCCGACCGAGAAATCCGGTTGCCGCCTGATGAGCCACATCAAGATGCCCAAGGCGCATCCCTTCACCACGCCGCTGCTCTACACCGTGCCCATCCAGCTGATCGCCTATCATACGGCCGTCTTCATGGGCACCGACGTCGACCAACCCCGCAACCTCGCCAAGAGCGTGACGGTGGAGTAACCGCGCCAAAAGAACGGCGCGCGATCGATCCTATTAAGGACTATCGGCTAAACTCGTCCGACGACGGCATTATCGCCGTCGCCAGACGCGGCGTTGGGCTGCGTTTTCGACGCGGATCGTCGTGATGCTGTTCAACGCGACTTTGACACCTTCCGATTATGGTTTCGGCCCGTCGAGCATCGCGTCGAGGACGCGGCAGAGACGGATCAACGCAGCCTTGAACCTTTTCTGGTCCGCTGTTTTTGCGGCCCTGGTTCTGCCCCCAGTGTGGTCGTTCCTGTCCGCACTTCGCGGGCTAGTCGAACGCAATGGCGCGAGCGTGTTGGTCGAGACGCCCAGTCTCGGGCTGCTCTGCCTCGTGGGCGTGGTACTGACCTTCGTTGCGTTGCGGTTCGTCATCGGCGAGGCGCGACAATTTTTCATCGACGTCCGACTGTCCAACGCCGACGATCCGATTTTCGACATGCTCCGCCGTGACCATGCGCTCGGCGCTCATACCTACGCCTTTCTCGACACGCATCTGCGCATCACCGGGCCGACGGATACGGCCGAGATCGACTGGAGCCTGGTCACCGGGTGTCGCGACGGCGGCCATGCCGTCCACATCGCCCTCGGCGACCATCTCCGAATTTTTGTGCCGAAAGCGGCCGTCGCGGCCAACGGCGGTATCGAAGCGTTGTCACAGCGGATCGCGCACTGCCGCTCAACCGCGAAAAATCGGCCCCGGCGGCATGCACACCTGGTCCCGCAAGCGCTCATCGTCGTGTCGGGACGCGTTGCGCCGCGCCACGTCTTGAATCGTCAGGAATGGCAATTCCTGAAGCAATCGAATGCCGGATTTGGCACCTTGATGCGATTGTATTGGCATCCGCTGGTATTTGTTATCTGTGCGGCGACGTGCGGTCTCAATGGGTGGCTGGGGCTGCAAGATTTCGTCGTCGAGACGGCCACTGGAGGCTTTGACGGAGCCGACCTCGATTTGGGCAAAGTGTTGTCATTGCTGTTTGCATTGCTCCTTGTATGGGGCACGGCCACTGGCGCCCTTCGACAGGCGCGCCGACTGTTCAATAGACCGTTCGGAGCCAAGATCGGTCCGGAAGGTTATCTCTGGGGCGAGACGACGTTTCGATTTAGCGAAACAGGTTTGGCAATTACGACGGCGACGACGGATCGTCGCTTCGAGTGGCAAGCCTTCAGCGGTATGGAAGAGTTTCGGGATCAATATATTCTGCGCAATTCGGTCGCCAAAACGGTCGTTGTCCCGAAGGCTTTGTTCCCAGACGTTGATACGCGTCGGCGCTTTGAGGCTCTGGTCGAAAAACAGCTGCTCAAGCCGCAGCGCCCATAACCGCTTTCGTCGTGCCGCGATTTCGCAGGCGACGTGCACTGCCCGGCTCACGCAACCGGCAGCTCAGGGTGGCGGCCCTCGGTGACAACGGCGCAAACAAGCCTCGGACGTTGGCTATGGGTCCGCGCAGGCCTATGTTAGGGAGTGCTTCGAAAGCGCTTCGTCGAGCAGGGATAGCATCAAATGAGACGCGTCGTCGTTACCGGCATGGGTATCGTGTCGTCGATCGGCAACTCCGCACAGGAGGTGACGACATCGCTGCGCGACGCCAAATCCGGCATTTCAAGGGCCGAGGATTACGCCAAACTCGGCTTCAAATGTCAGGTCCACGGCATGCCCACATTGGATTGGGCGGCGGCAGTCCCGCGCAAACCTAAACGCTTCATGAACGCCGGCATGGCCTGGAACTACATCGCCATGGAGCAGGCCATCCGTGATTCGGGCCTTGAAACTGGCGACGTCGTCAATGAACGGACCGGCATCATCATGGGCTCGGGTGGCCCATCGGTTGTCGCCATCGTCGAGGCCGCGGAAACCACGGTAAAAAGCGGCGGGCCGAAAAAGATCGGACCGTTCGAAGTTCCCAAGGCCATGTGCTCGGGCCCGTCAGGCGTTCTCGCCACGGCGTTCCAGATCAAGGGCACGAACTATTCGATCTCGTCGGCCTGCGCGACCTCGGCGCATTGCATCGGCAACGCCACCGAGCTGATCCAGTGGGGCAAGCAGGACATCATGTTCGCGGGTGGCTGCGAAGAACTCGACTGGCGCCTGTCCAATATGTTCGATGCCATGGGCGCCATGTCCTCGCGCTATAACGAAACGCCGAGCACCGCCTCGCGCGCCTACGACAAAAACCGTGACGGCTTCGTCATCGCCGGTGGGGCAGGTGTTCTCGTGCTGGAAGAGTATAAGCACGCCAAGGCGCGCGGCGCCAAGATCTATGCCGAAATCGCCGGCTACGGCGCGACCTCCGACGGCTTCGACATGGTGGCTCCATCAGGTGAGGGGGCCAAGCGCTGCATGCAGATGGCCATGAAGGGTTTCGACGCCAAGGGCACGCCCAAGATCGACTACATCAACCCGCACGGCACCGGCACCCCGGTCGGCGACGAACGTGAGATCTCGGCCATCAGAGACACCTTCGGCGCGGGCTCCATACCGCCGATCGCCTCCACCAAATCGCTCACCGGGCACTCCCTCGGCGCCATCGGCGTGCAGGAGGCGATCTTCTCGTTGCTGATGATGCAGAATGATTTCATCTGCGAAAGTGCCCACATCCAGGAACTCGACCCCGCTTTCGCCGACATACCCATCCAGCGCGCCCGCAAAGACGCAGCCGGTCTCAATTGCGTGATGTCGAACAGCTTCGGCTTCGGTGGCACGAACGCGACGTTGGTGTTCAAGCGGGTCTGAGGCGAACCCCTGGTAGGATCAATTACGCCCAAAGCACGTCGAGCGCGAACGTGTGGGCTTCGAATGGCGGCGCGGTAATCGCATCGTCATCCTTGAACGTCGCCGCGATCAGCCACTTGGCTCCCTGCCGCTCGAGCACCTCGAGCGTCCGCACGTTGGGATCGACGTACCAACAATGACCGACCTCGAACGTCGCGTAGACCGCAAGCTTGTCGGTCCGGTCGAAGCGCTGCGTCGACGGAGATAGAACCTCAC